>JAJDYQ010000056.1 GCA_022825085.1 Gammaproteobacteria bacterium | reverse complement strand
TTCCTGCGAAAGCAGGAATCCAAAGGAAACGGCCATCGCACGGGAAAAGCAAATAGAAAAATGGAGGCGTCAGTGGAAGATGGAATTGATTGAAAAGAGCAATCCAGAGTGGGTGGATTTATATGGAGAATTGGTTTGAATGGATTCCTGCTTTCGCAGGAATGACAGAGGCACGGCCAGGAATGACAGAGGAGGATGTGCAGTGACACGAGGCAACATACAAGGTTTCTGCTTTAGAGGGGGTTATGGTGTCTTGAAGGTATGACAGGACCTGTTCGTGATTGCCTTTGAATATAATGCGGTCCTGCTTTTTGCCGAGCTGATAGTCGTACATGGGATCGTAGTAGTCGAGCAGCAGCCGGTGAATCCATGCTTTGTGCGCACTCGGATCGTTATGTTCGCGGTGTTGCCGGAGGGCTGTCGTCATCAGTTGTTGCAGTGTCTTGTGCAGTGTGTGGCCGAGACGCCGCCGGATTTTGTTGATGGATGACATCAGGTAATCGGCCCACAGTTCAAGCCCTTGTTCGGTTCCGTATTGTTGCCGGTATTCGTCGAGCGCACGGGTAATGTATTCGTTAAAAGTTATATCTACCCGTTCTTCATCGGTCGCATCCAGCAGGACAATCGGTGATTGTTGCATCTGTGCGCCGAATACTTTATTCTGGAATCTGCCTCGGTATGCAGGATGGCCAGAAGGTAATCAGTGAGCGTCACCGGCATTGATCGGTTTTATCAGTGCTCGCGCACAGCATGAATGAACAGGGTAAGGTGACATAATGGAGCTTTGTGGTTTTCAGGTCGGCATCGATCAGCCTTTCTTTTTGATTGCAGGGCCGTGTGTTATCGAGAGTGAGCAACTGGCCCTGGATACAGCGGGACAGTTGCAGGAGGTGACTGCCGGGCTTGGCATTCATTTCATATATAAGTCTTCTTTCGACAAGGCCAATCGCAGTGCCGCAGGCAGTTTTCGCGGCCCTGGTATCGAACAGGGACTGACCATACTGGATAAGGTAAAACAACAGACGGGTGTGCCGGTGCTGACCGATGTGCATGAGGATACGCCATTACAGGAGGTCGCCGATGTCGTTGATGTGTTGCAGACGCCGGCCTTTCTGTGCCGCCAGACCAATTTTATTCAGGGTGTCGCCGGGCTGGGAAAGCCGATCAATATCAAGAAAGGCCAGTTTCTCGCGCCCTGGGATATGGGCAATGTCGTCGATAAGGCCAGAGTGGCTGGCAACGATCAGATCATGGTCTGTGAGCGCGGCGCATCCTTTGGCTATAATAATCTGGTTTCTGATATGCGTGCGCTGGCGGTGATGCGTGATACCGGGTGTCCGGTTGTGTTTGATGCCACGCACTCTGTGCAGTTGCCCGGTGGGCAGGGTAGTTGCTCCGGTGGTCAGCGTGAGCATGTGCCGGTGCTGGCACGGGCCGCCATAGCCGCAGGTGTTGCCGGGGTTTTTATGGAAACACATCCTGAACCCGACAGGGCACTCAGTGATGGTCCGAATGCGTGGCCGCTATCAAGGATGAAAGAGTTGCTTGAGACGATGATGACGCTGGATGATGCCGTCAAGTCGGCCGGGTTTATTGAGAACTCTGCCGGCTTTGTCAGACCGAGCGCAGAAGCAGGCCGGCATTAACGTGTCTGGCGGGCCGGTCCGGTTGCTGTTGCCATGGTGTTTTCATGTATGCGCTTCGTAAAATACTGCCGGGCCTTGTCTTGCTGTTGCATGGTCAGATGGGTGCCGCGGAGACTTGTCTGAGCGGCTTTGAACTGACGGCGATGGTCGTGTTTGAAAATGATATCAAGCAGTCGGTTGAGTCTTATGCCTGTAGTATGGCGCATCCGGAGCATGAATTGACTTATGATCTGTATAAGCAACTGCGTCAACACTGGACGCAGCAGCGTGCCGACCAGCGTATTATTCGGGACAGGGTTTACTGGCGCATCTACGGCAATAACTGGCGGGATAAAATTGCCGAGTGGGAACGGGCTACTGCAATACGTGAAGCCGGGTTATTCAAGCCGGAAATGCAAGCGTGTCGTGACTTGAGAATGAAGATGCTGCAATATATCGATAGCTGGAAGTCGCTGTTTGCTGATGCCGCCCGCAAGGCCGCCGGCAAGGCTTATGATCCGTTGCGCTGTGCGGATGTCGAAGCCAGATAGCCGCAGCAGGGTGGCTGGGAGTACCCTTTAAGTCAGGTTGCAAAAGTGAATTTTGAATATAATAGTTAAGCCTTAGGAGATCTCTCGATGCAATTAACAGCAATTTTAACACCAGCAGAAGAGGGTGGTTTTATCGCAATGAACCCGGAAACCGGCACTCATACGCAAGGTGAGTCAGTCGATCAGGCTTTGGCTAATTTGCAGGAAGCCACGGAGTTGTATCTGGAAGAATTTCCGATGATGATCAAGCAAAAATCTTTTTTGACCACTATTGAAGTTTCATTACATGTCTCCCAGGCTGGCTAATGTATCGGGAAAAGAAACAATTCGCAGGCTTGAGAGGTTGGGGTTTGCGGCTGTTCGTCAAAAAGGTGGTCATGTTGTTATGCGCAGGCACTCACAGGGTTGCGTTGTTCCTAATCATAAAGAAATCAAAGTTGGAACACTAATCGGAATCAAGACATAATAGCGTCTTTACAGTGGCATGTAATTACACGTGTATTATTTAATGAGGCTCTCAGTGCCGGTGCAAATTCTTCCAATCATAAAGACTCTGGCTCCATATGTAGCCCAGGTGGCGACCGCCGCAATTCCGCATTTCACCCTGAAGCCAAAGTCGGCAAAGGCTGACCCGCTTGTATCGCAGCAGATAGAAGAGCTTCAGAAGGCGGCAAAACAAAACGCGGAGTCAATTCATGTGCTTGCCGATAACCTGCAAAAGGCAATGCTCGAAGCTGAAAGTGCAGCACAGCAGGCACGTGCTCAGATTAGAAAATACAAATATCTGCTCGTTGTTTCGCTTTTGATGTCGGCTGCTTCCATGACTGCGTGTGCCTATTTGATAGCTCGTTGAGGTCTGGTGGTTCATTATTGAAACACTAATCGGTATATTGCAACAAGCCACTGCTTTGCTGCATGATCCGGCTTTATCCATAAGAAAGGTAATATGAAGAAATTGAAAATCCGGTTTATCGCTGCTTTGTTGTTTGCATGTTTTTCAGGTTTTCATCAGGCGCAGGCTGTCGGGTTTCCTCTGGAAGGCGAGCAGGCAGGGCAGTGGTGGTCTGGTGCGACGCCGGCACAGATACAGCAACTGCTGGCAGATGGCGCCGATGTCAATGCGCGGGATAATTATGATAATACTCCTCTGCATGAAGCAGCATGGAATAGCAAAGACCCTGAGGTGCTCCGGGTGTTGCTGGCGGCTGGTGCCGATATTCATGGCCATAATCAATACGGTAACACCCCCCTGCATTGGGCGGCATGGAGTAACGGCAACCCGCAGGTGGTCAAGGCATTGCTGGCGGCCGGTGCTGATGTCGATGCGCGGGGTTATGAGGATAACACCCCCCTGCGTGAGGCGGTGCGTTATAATGGAAACCCTGAAGTGGTGCGGACGCTGCTGGCGGCCGGTGCCGATGTCAATGCGCAGGATAGTCGTGGCGAAACCCTTCTGCATGTGGCAGCGTATTATAATGAAAACCCGGCAATCGTCAGTATATTGCTGGCAGCCGGTGCCGATGTTCATGCGCGGGATAGTGGTCGTGAAACTCCTTTGCATGAGGCGGCGCGTTATAACGATAATCCGGAAGTGATTCAGTTGTTGCTGGCGGCCGGTGCCGATGTCAATGCACGGGATAGCGGCAATGAAACGCCTCTGCATGGGGCGGCACGTTATAACGATAATCCAGAGGTGAGCCGCGCGTTACTGGCGTCAGGTGCCGATGTCAGCGCACGCAATGACCAGAATAATATCCCCTGGCAAGAGGCAGTGAACAATCCTGTGGTGGCCGACATGTTGAGGCAGGCACCGCATAATACCGACTGGCTGAGGGCGCACTGGGAGCATCAGAATAAACAGGCCGGCGTCTCAGAGCTGTCGCCAGCCGCACAGGCCGATCTGGCGCGTGGCAGGGTGCAGGAAATGGTTGAGGCGCAGGATTATTTCGGGGCTGCGGTGATGATGGGGCGCATCCAGGCCTTGAGTGCCCAGCATGGCTTTGAGTTGCCGCCGGATTTTAATTTCAGGTATGCACAGATTTTGTATTTGAGCGGGCAAAATATGCAGGCCGCAAAGATCGTGACCCGCTATCTGCAGACCGCTAAACGGGATGGCGAGCATTATCTGGAGGCCCTGCAGTTGTTGCGGGACGCGCAGTAGGGTTGCCTGTCATCCCGGCCGCATGTGATCGCCGGCAGTCCAGGCATGATCAAGTTGGGCCTTGACCGGGTGAATGGTCGGTTTATAATTCCGACTCTGTTCTTTCAGGGCGGATATCTCCGCATAAAATCATGAATCGTGTATTTGTCTATTGGGATAATTCCAATATATTTCATGGGGCGCAGTCTCTCGCCGATGAGACGGAAGGCACGCCCGGTGCCCGCTATCTGATCCGCATACATTTTGCTCACATGTTGCGTCTGGCTCATGCTGACCGTCCACTTGAAAAGGCTCAGGTCGCCGGTTCCGTACCGCCGGAATTGCGCCAACTGTGGAATCGTCTGGAAAATGAGGAGGTGGAGGTCAGCCTGTTTGACCGTGGTTCTCCAGAGCGGGGCGAGCAGGAGACGCCTGATCAATGGTTGCAGCTTAGAATGCTGGAAGATGCCCTGGATAATAATGGCGACCCCGGTATTGTTGTGTTGCTGACCGGCGACGGGGCCGGATATGGCGAGGGTCATGGCTTTCACAGCACCCTGGAACGGATGCACAAGAAGGGCTGGAAGGTGGAAATTCTGTCATGGCGGCACACATGTAACAGGCGCATGCGTCTGTGGGCGGAAGAGAAGGGGGTCTTTGTTGCGCTGGATGATTATTACGATGCGATCACTTTCAGGGAGCCATCCCGTCCCGGACATGAGCTTGCTGTAGAGCGTGCCGCAGCACCACTGGATTTGTCGCGGCGGCTATAGCAGCGTCGATCATCTTCGGAAAATTACCATCCGGCTCGATTTGGGAGCCTCAACGGGTCTGTTCATGCCCTGTTCAGCCTCTAATGTTTGATTTTAATGTTGCCCCGTCCGGGAGCAGTGTGTTAAAATCGCTCGTTTGAATGGCGCTGAGCGCCATTTCCATGTAACCGATTAGCAGGGAAGCTGTTTCCACAATATCCATGGCTGATTTTGCCAAAGAAATTCTGCCGGTCAATCTCGAAGATGAGATGCGTCAGTCCTATCTGGACTATGCCATGTCGGTCATCATTGGTCGCGCTCTGCCTGATGTGCGTGACGGACTGAAGCCGGTGCATCGCCGTGTGCTTTATGCCATGAGTGTGCTGGGTAATGACTGGAACAAGGCTTATAAAAAATCAGCCCGTATCGTCGGTGATGTGATCGGCAAGTATCATCCGCATGGCGATTCCGCAGTCTATGACACAATGGTTCGTATGGCACAGCCGTTTTCCATGCGCTATATGTTGATCGACGGTCAGGGTAATTTTGGTTCGGTTGATGGTGATGCCGCGGCGGCCATGCGTTATACCGAAGTGCGCATGGCGAAAATTGCCCATGAGTTGCTGGCCGACCTGGATAAGGAGACCGTTGATTTTGTGCCGAACTATGATGGCTCGGAAAAGGAACCGGCCATCCTTCCGTCCAGGGTGCCCAATCTGCTGGTGAATGGTTCTTCCGGGATTGCGGTGGGCATGGCCACCAATATCCCGCCGCATCATCTTACGGAAGTCGTCAATGGCTGTATCGCATTTATTGATAATCCGGACATCACGGTTGATGAGCTGCTGGAAATCATACCCGGCCCTGATTTTCCAACAGCCGGTCTGATTCATGGTGCCGCCGGTATTCGTCAGGCTTATATGACGGGTCGCGGGCGGGTCTATATGCGCGCCCGTACCGAAGTTGAGGGAGATGATTCGGGCAGGCAGTTGATTGTGGTGACCGAGTTGCCTTATCAGGTCAACAAGGCGCGCCTGCTGGAAAAGATCGCCGGGCTGGTCAGGGAAAAGAAAATTGAGGGTATTACGGCCCTGCGCGATGAGTCCGACAAGGACGGTATGCGTATGGTCATCGAGCTGCGCCGCGGTGAGGTCGCCGAGGTGGTATTGAATAACCTGTTCCAGCATACGCAGTTGCAAAGTGTGTTCGGCATCAATATGGTCGCGCTGCTGGATGGTCAGCCCCGTCTGGTGACTCTGACCGATATACTGACCGCTTTTATCCAGCATCGCCGTGAAGTCGTGATCCGCCGAACTCTGTTTGAGTTGCGCAAGGCACGTGAGCGTGCGCATATCCTGGAGGGGCTGGCGGTTTCTCTGGAAAATATCAATGAGGTGATTGCTCTGATCAGGGCATCCTCAAGCCCGTCTGAGGCGCGTGATGGTTTGATGGCAAAGCGCTGGCGGTCGGAGGTGGTGGTGAAGATGCTGAAGGCGGTCGATGTTCATGCCACACGTCCAGAACATTTGTCCCCGGAGTTTGGCTTGACTGATGGTGGCTACCGCCTTTCCAGAAATCAGGCGCAGGCTATTCTTGATATGCGTCTGCAAAAGCTGACCGGCCTGGAGAAAGACAAAATACTGGTCGAGTATCAGGAATTGCTGGACAGGATTAATGAGCTGCTGGAGATACTTTCCGATGCTGATCGGCTGATGGCGGTTATTCGCGCCGAGCTGGTCGATATCCGTGAAGAGTATGGTGACAAACGTCGTACCGAGATTATCGAAGATCGTCTGAGTCTCAGTATGGAGGATCTCATTACCGAGGAGGATGTGGTCGTTACGCTGTCACATGCGGGTTACGCAAAATCTCAGCCATTGACGGCCTATGTGGCCCAGCGGCGCGGGGGCAAGGGCAAGGCGGCAACCAGTGTCAGGCAGGGGGATTTTCTCGATAAATTGTTTGTCGCCAATACGCACGATACGATTTTGTGCTTTTCCAGCCGTGGCAAGGTTTACTGGCTCAGGGTGTTTGAGTTGCCACAGGCGAGCCGTGTCTCGCGCGGCAAGCCGATTGTCAATCTGTTGCCACTGGAGGAAGGTGAACGGATTAATGCCATTCTGCCGATTCGTGAGTATTGCGGTGATAGTTATGTCTTTATGGCGACCAATAGTGGCCTGGTGAAAAAAACATCCTTGATGGAGTTTGCGCGACCACGCTCTAACGGCAAGATCGCATTGGAGCTGGTTGAGGGTGACCGCTTGATCGATGTGGCGGTAACCGATGGCAAGCGTGAAATTATGTTGTTTACCAGTGCTGGCAAGGCGATCCGTTTCCGGGAAAGTGATGTGCGGCCCATGGGACGCACGGCGCGCGGCGTTCGGGGTATCAAGCTGCCGGAAAAGCACGAGGTTAATGCGCTGATTGTCTGCGATCAGGGGGATATTCTGACCGCTACCGAGAATGGTTACGGTAAGCGTACCCTTGTCGGAGATTATCCTTTGCGGGGCCGTGCCGGACAGGGAGTGCTTTCGATTCGGTGCAGTGAGCGCAATGGTAATGCGATTGGTGCCCTGCAGGTCAGTGAAGGCGATGAGATTATGATGATCAGCAGCGGTGGGACGCTGGTCAGAACCCGGGTCGATGAAATTCCTCGAACAGGACGTGATACCCGCGGCGTAACCCTGATACGCCTTGGTGAAGATGAAATGCTGGTTAGCCTGGAGAAAGTGGGTTCTCTGGATGACACAATAACGGATATGGAATCTGATGAGGAGCAATCTGTATGAACAGGGTGTATAACTTTAGTGCCGGACCGGCAATGTTGCCGACCACAGTGATCGAGAGGGCACAGGCCGAGATGCCGGACTGGAATGGTTCCGGCATGTCGGTCATGGAGATGAGTCACCGTGGCAGTGAGTTTATGAGTATCGCGGAGCATGCCGAGGCTGCACTGCGTGAGATTATGGAAATTCCTTCCAATTACAGGGTGCTTTTTTTGCAGGGCGGCGCAACCACTCAGTTTGCCGCTGTTCCCATGAATCTGCTGCGCGGCAAGGACAGCGCTGATTATCTGTTGACCGGTATGTGGGGCAAAAAAGCGGTGGCTGAAGCCGGTCGTTATTGCGAAGTCAATCTGGCTGCCGATTCTTCCGCGCAGAATTTTATGGAGATTCCTGCCCCGGATGCCTGGAGTCTGGATGCCGATGCGGCCTATGTGCATTACACGCCCAATGAGACTATCGGGGGCGTGGAGTTTCACTGGATTCCGGATACTGGTGATGTGCCTCTGGTGGCTGATATGTCTTCAACCATCCTGTCGCGTCCGGTTTCGGTTGAGCGTTATGGGGTAATTTATGCAGGAGCACAGAAGAATGTCGGTCCGGCCGGATTGACGCTGCTGGTTGTCCGCGAAGACCTGATAGGTGATGCCATTGCAGATACGCCAACGATACTCAACTATCAGGTACAGGCTGATAGTGCTTCCATGTTCAACACGCCACCTACTTATAGTTGGTATATGGCGGGTCTGGTGTTTGACTGGGTGAGGGAGCAGGGTGGCTTGCGGGCTATGGCGGAAGTCAACAAGCGTAAGGCAGATAAATTGTACGAAGCCATTGATGAGTCTGATTTCTATTCCAATCCGGTTCGTCCGGATTGCCGTTCCTGGATGAATGTGCCCTTTACTGTGGGTGACGGTAGCCGGGATGATGTTTTTCTGGCCGCAGCAAATGAAGCCGGGCTTCTGGCATTAAAGGGCCATCGCCTGGTCGGTGGTATGCGCGCAAGCATCTATAATGCCATGCCGGAGGAGGGGGTGGATGCGCTGGTGGATTTTATGCGGGAGTTTGAGAAAAATAATGGTTAGATTCAATTTGGTCAAGCCAAAGTATGGTACTGGAAATGGTGCCTTCGAGGTGAGCTTCGGAAATCAAACCTCAATTACAGCAGGTCAAAATGTATAAGATAATGACATTAAATAATATCTCGGCGGCCGGGCTTGATCGTTTGCCGCGCGATAACTATGAAATTTCATCGGAAGTCAGTCACCCTGATGCCGTGTTGTTGCGCTCGTTCAAGATGCACGATATGGAAATCCCGGAAACATTGAAAGCGATTGGTCGTGCCGGTGCCGGCGTGAATAATATCCCTGTGCAGGCCATGAGTGTTCGCGGCATCCCGGTGTTCAATGCTCCGGGAGCTAATGCCAATGCAGTAAAGGAACTTGTTTTGGCCGCAATGCTGATGTCATGCCGGAATATCGCGCAAGCCTGGGATTTTGCGCGTAACCTGCAGGGCGATGATGGAGAGATTGCCAGACAGGTAGAAGCCGGCAAGAAAACATTTGGTGGTTTCGAGTTGCCGGGCCGGACCCTCGGCGTTATTGGTCTGGGTGCTATCGGTGTGGAAGTGGCCAATGCAGCCGCCTCTCTGGGTATGAGGGTGATTGGTTTTGATCCGGGTGTGACCGTGCAGCGGGCCTGGCAGTTGTCTTCGGAGGTGGAGCAGGCCACTGGTATTGATGATATGTTGTCGAAGGCTGATTTCGTGACTTTTCATGTGCCATTGGTCGATGCTACGGTCAATATGATCAATGAAGAGCGAATCAGGCTGATGAAGCCGGAAGCAGTGATTATGAATTTTGCGCGTAGCGGTATTGTCGATGACAAGGCAGTGGTGAGGGCGCTCGATGAACGACGCTTGTATGCCTATATCTGTGATTTTCCGGATAACCTGTTAAAGGGGAATCCCCGTGTTGTGACACTGCCTCATCTGGGGGCTTCTACCCGTGAAGCGGAAGATAATTGCGCCGTGATGGTGGCAGAGCAGGTGAGGGATTATCTTGAAAACGGTAATATCAAAAATTCAGTCAATTTCCCGGCAGTCAAGCTGCCACGTGCAGCAGACAGCTATCGCCTCGCTGTTGTAAATTCCAATGTTCCCGATATGGTCGGTCGGATTGCTCATGCTCTCGGCGAAACAGGTCACAATATTGTGCGCATGGTGAATGAATCACGTGGAGAGGTTGCCTACACATTGATGGACTTTGATGCAGTGATTCCACAGCAGCTTGTCAGTGCTATTTGCAGTATTGATGGTGTGCTGTCGGCCAGAGCGCTTTAGAATGGTGCCCCACCAGGTCGGTTTTATTCATCCGTGATGAGTGACGAAGAACAACAACTTAAATCAATCCGGTGGGAGATTGATGATCTGGACATTCGTATTCAGGAGTTGATCACGCGTCGGGCTGAGTGTGCGCGGGAAATTGCTGGCGTAAAGCGGGCATCCAGCCCGGAGCTTGCCGACTTTTACCGGCCGGAACGCGAGGCTGAGATATTAAGAAATATCAAGAGCAGAAATAAAGGCCCGTTGCACGATGAAGCGGTGGTTGCAATTTTTCGTCAGATATTGTCGGCTTCTCTCGCCCTTCAGTTTCCGTTGCAGGTTGCCTATCTCGGCCCGGAAGGAACCTATACTCATGCCGCCGCTCTGAAACAGTTTGGTTCCTCGATCAAACTGGTGGCATTGGCAGCCATCGATGAGGTTTTTCGTGAAGTAGAATCAGGATGTGCTGAGTATGGTATTATACCTGTAGAAAATTCCACAGAAGGTATTGTCAATCATACTCTCGATATGTTTCTTCAGTCCGCATTGAATATCTGTGGAGAGGTCTCTTTGAGGATCCATCATCATCTGATTTCCAGTGAGGAGAACCTCAACCAGGTGCGTTTCGTATATGGACACCCGCAGGCATTGGCCCAGTGTCGTCGGTGGCTGGATACCAACTTGCCCGATATTGAGCGGATCGCGGCTTCCAGTAATGCGGAGGCGGCCAGCATCGCTGCAAAGACTCCGGCGGCAGCGGCTACTGCTTCCGAGTCGGCGGCGTCTGTATATCGATTACAATCTCTGGCCAGCAATATTGAGGATGAATCGAATAATATGACTCGCTTTCTTGTTATTGGAAAACAGGAAGTTGACCCAAGTGGTCAAGACAAGACTTCATTGCTGCTTTCAGCCGCCAATCGCCCCGGTGCATTGTATGAAATGCTGGCACCGATTGCTGAAAATGATGTCAGCATGACCAGAATCGAGTCTCGTCCATCGCGGCGTGCAGCGTGGGATTATGTGTTTTTTGTTGATGTTGACGGACACCAGAGAGATGCGAATATCTCGAAGGTTTTAGCCAGACTTCGCGACGGGCATTTTTTGATCAGGGTGCTGGGTTCCTACCCTGTCGGTGTGCTGTAATTATGTCTCTTATTGACTTTGCCGTGCCCGGCATCGCCGGATTGAAGCCCTATAAGTCTGGTAAGTCAGTTGAAGACCTGAAGCGTGAATCCGGCATCACTGATGCGATTAAGCTGGCATCCAATGAAAATCCCTTTGGTCCCAGTCCGAAGGCATTGGCGGCGGCCAGAACCAAACTTGAAAAGGTCTCTGTTTACCCGGATGGTAATGGTTATGCCCTGCGCAAGGCACTGGCGGAATATCATGGGTTGGATGCGGACTTTATTACTATTGGCAATGGTTCTAATGAAATCCTGGAGTTAGTTGCCCGGTTGTTTCTGGCACCGGGGAGGCAATCTGTTTTTTCCCTCCATGCCTTCGCGGTTTATTCAATCGTTACGCAGGCGTCTGGAGCCGATGCTGTGGTCGTTCCGGTTAAGAAAGGAAGTTGTCAGGTTGATCTCGACCGTATGCTGGCCGCTCTGAGTGACCGGGTGCATGTGCTGTTTCTGGCTAATCCGAATAACCCGACCGGAACCTGGCTGACAGCAGTGGAGTTGCGTGATTTTATTGCCAGGATTCCGCCCCAGGTGATCGTCGTGCTTGATGAAGCCTATTTTGAATACGTCGATAAACAGGGTTATGAGTCTGCCGTTCAATGGGTGGCAGATTTTTCTAATCTGTTGGTGACGCGCACATTTTCCAAGATATACGGGCTGGCAGGTTTTCGCATAGGTTATTCGGTTTCCCGGCCTGAACTGGCGGATCTTTTGAACCGCGTGCGTCAGCCGTTCAATACCAATTTGCCAGCCCAGGCGGCAGCACTGGCGGCATTGGATGATGTGGGCCATGTACGGTTGAGTCGTGAAAAAAATCTTGCCGGTATGGACTGGATGGAGTCTGCTTTTAATGCCATGGGCTTGTCCTGGATCCCTTCGGCAGGTAATTTTATATGTGTTGATTTCAAGCGTGAGGCCGCGCCGATTAATGATGCTTTGTTGCGCGAGGGTATCATCGTGCGTCCGCTGGCCAGCTATGGTTTGCCAGACTGCCTGCGTGTCACGATAGCTTCTGAATCTGAAAATGAGCATTTTATCCGTGCATTGAAGAAAGTGATATAGGCTGCTGTTTTGATTCATCGTTTATGTGTTATTGGTGTGGGCCTGATAGGCGGCTCACTGGCCCTTGCCCTGAAGAAATATGAGGCATGTCGGCGAGTTACCGGCTGCGGGCGCAGCATTCAAAATCTGGACAAGGCTGTTGAGCTCGGTGTGATTGATGATTATCACACGGATCCGGCAGTAGCAGTGCAGGGCTGTGATGTGGTACTGCTGGCCGTGCCAATGGGAAGTATGCAGGCGGTTATGCAGGCTATTAAGTCCTGTCTGTCTGAGGATGCTGTGATTACTGATGCCGGTAGTACCAAGGGGGTGATTATCGAGGTTGCCCGTGAGGTGTTCGGGGAGCTGCCGGCCGGCCTGATTCCGGGGCATCCCGTTGCGGGTAATGAAAATAGTGGGGTTGTTGCTGCCACAGCCGATCTGTATCAGGGGCGCCGTGTGATTTTGACTCCGCATGAAAACAGCCATAAGGACGCATTGCATAAAGTTGTTCAAATGTGGCAGGCAGTCGGAGCTGAGGTAAAGCAGATGGATGCCGAATTGCACGATCATATACTGGCAGCGACCAGCCATTTGCCGCACATGCTGGCGTTTTCGCTGGTACGTGAACTGGCAAACAGTCCACACCATGACAATATATTTCGCTATGCGGCAGGAGGGCTTCGTGACTTTACCCGAATTGCGGAAAGCGATCCGGTGATGTGGCGTGATATCTGTCTGTCTAACAGGGATGCTATCCTGGCAGCCATGGATCGTTATCGTGATGAATTGGACCGGTTGCAGCAGGCGATACGTGAATCTGACGCAACTGCCCTGTATGACATGTTTGTCGAGGCCCATGATGCTCGCGCACACTTCAGACGTTTGCTGGATGCACGGGAACGTGACTGTGGGCATTGAATGGTCGTTGTTGAGCTTCGCGAGGTGTAATATCTGCGACGGGGATTTCTGTAATGAATAGTGCTGTAAATTTCATGGCTCAGCCAGCACGGCAATTAACAGGTGATATTCGGGTACCGGGTGATAAATCAATTTCGCACCGCTCCATTATGCTTGGCGCTTTGGCCGACGGCACGACCCGGGTACATGGCTTTCTGCATGGTGATGACTGTCTGGCAACCTTGAATGCGTTTCGTGCCATGGGTGTAAACATTGATGGTCCAGTCAATGGTGAGGTTATCATCCATGGTGTTGGAATCGATGGTTTGAAGGCACCACACCATGACCTGGATATGGGTAATTCCGGTACCAGTATGCGTTTGATGACCGGGTTAATGGCGGGACAGTCCTTTGACACCACGATGGTGGGCGATAGCTCTTTGATGTCACGTCCCATGCGTCGGGTAACTGATCCGGTGACCATTATGGGAGCTGATGTTTCTACTATAGCGGGGACTGCGCCTGTCAGGATAACAGGAGGTGCCAGGCTGAGAGGGATAGACTATAAACTCCCTGTGGCCAGCGCTCAGGTAAAATCCTGTGTGTTGCTGGCAGGTCTTTATGCCGAAGGACAGACCATCGTGACCGAGTTGGTGCCTACCCGTGATCATACCGAGAGGATGCTGAGATGCTTTGGATATGAGGTGCATAATCCTCAACCCGGTGTATGCAGTCTGATGGGTGGCGGGCGCTTGTCGGCAGCAGAGGTCGATGTGCCGGCCGATATTTCTTCGGCGGCGTTCTTTATGGTGGGGAGCAGTATTGCAGAGAACGCTGATATTAATCTGCGGCATGTCGGTATCAATCCAACCCGCACAGGTATCATCGATATACTGCGTCTGATGGGAGCCGATATCCGTATCAATAATCAGTGCATAGTCGGTGACGAACCTGTTGCCGATATCCGGGTCCGTTCAGCACCTCTTACAGGTATAAGGATACCCGAAGAGTTGGTGCCTCTGGCCATCGATGAGTTTCCGGCTATCTTTATCGCGGCATCCTGTGCCGAGGGTGAGACGGTATTAACAGGTGCAGAAGAGCTCCGGGTGAAGGAGAGTGACCGCATTCGGGTAATGGCCGATGGTCTGAAGGTTCTCGGTGTTGATGCTGTACCAACGCGAAGCGGTATCGTTATACAGGGAGGGAATGGTTTTACAGAGGGTACAGTGGACAGTTGTGGTGACCATCGTATAGCCATGTCATTTGTTATGGCTTCTCTGCGTGCTGCTGGCGACATTATTATCAATGATTGCGCTAATGTTGATACTTCCTTCCCGAATTTTGTCAGCCTGGCCGGCCAGACAGGGTTGGCCGTAGATGTCGATAGCCAGTCACGGCAGCACTTGTCTATGGGGTCTTATCCGGGTGGCTGAAGCAGCTTTTATTCATCAATATCGGATGACCTTATGACGGTACCTGTTGTTGCCATTGACGGCCCCAGTGGTTCGGGCAAAGGTACAATCGCCCGGTTGCTTGCCAGCAGTCTTGGCTGGCATTTGCTGGATAGTGGTGCGTTATACCGGGTTTTGGCCTATGCTGCGGTTCAACGGGGCATATCCATTAACGCCGAATCGAGCAGTCTGATTGAGCTGGCAGAAAATCTGCCTGTCAGTTTTGGTGCAATAGAGGGTGATGTACATGCCCTGCTTGATGGAAAAAGTGTTGAGGTTCATATTCGCACAGAGACTACAGGCAGCGCAGCATCTAAAGTGGCGGCAATGAATGGTATCCGGAGAGCCTTGCTAAAGCGTCAGCGTGATTTTGCAAGGTCTCCGGGTCTGGTGGCTGACGGGAGAGATATGGGCACCATCGTGTTCCCGGATGCCCCGGTAAAGATTTTTTTGACCGCAAGCGTTGAGGAGCGGGCAAAGAGACGCTATAAGCAGTTGAAAAAAAGCGGATTTTATGTTAGCTTTCAGGGTCTTTTGCAGGACATCAGGCAGAGGGACGAACGCGATACCAGACGAGTTGCTTCTCCTTTGAGGCCTGCGGCGGATGCCTGTCTGCTGGATTCGTCCAGATTAAGCATTGAGCAGGTGTTGCAGAAGACAAAGGAATATCTGCAGGGGCGGGTGTAGCCCGGAGTAATTTTATGAATCAGCGGTACATTTCCGTATCGCGGGAAGCCCTGGTTTGACGGGAGCTTTCCTTAACGCGGCGGCTGTTATCTATTCTTGCCAGGATAGCAGCAGTCATTATTAATTTGACCATGACAGGCAGGCTGATGAAATGTCATGTAATCGACCCGAGTGGGTCAGGAATGATATTAAAATGAATGAAAGTTTTGCTGAACTATTTGCACAAAGCGAAAAGAAGCTGGATATGCGTCCGGGTATGCTTATTACGGGCCATGTAGTGGAAGTGGGTCCGGATATGGTTGTGGTTGATGCAGATCTGAAATCCGAAGGCGTTATCCCGCTGGAGCAGTTCAAAGGTGCAGACGGCGAGGTGGAAGTTCAGGCAGGGGATGAAGTGGAAGTTATTGTGGAGGCGTTTGAAGATGGTAGTGGTGAGACCCGGCTGTCCCGCGAAAAGGCAAAGCGTGCTCGCACCTGGGAAAAGCTGGAAAAGCTTATGGAGGCCGGTGAGATTGTTAAAGGCACCATTACGGGCAAGGTGAAAGGCGGCTTTACAGTAGAGTTGACAGAAATCCGGGCATTCCTGCCGGCTTCTCTGGTTGATGTGCGCCCGGTCCGTGACCCCTCCTATCTGGAAGGTAAAGAGCTTGAGTTCAAACTGATCAAGCTGGATCAAAAACGCAATAATGTGGTGGTTTCACGCCGTGCCGTTGTCGAGTCCGAGTACAGTGAAGAACGTGAGCAGTTATTATCCAGCATCGAAGAGGGCAAGATACTGACCGGTGTCGTCAAAAACCTGATTGACTATGGTGCGTTCGTTGACCTCGGTGGCGTTGATGGTTTGCTGCATATTACCGATATGGCCTGGCGGCGCGTTAAACATCCCTCTGAAATAATTGAAGTGGGGCAGGAGGTCGAGGTCAAGGTCCTCAAGCTCGATAAGGATAAGAGCCGGATATCTCTCGGTCTGAAACAAATGGGTGATGATCCCTGGGCTGATCTGGCACGCCGCTATCCGGAAGGGAGGCGCATTTTCGGTAATGTTACCAACATCGCTGACTACGGTTGCTTTGTTGAAATTGAAGAGGGGGTTGAAGGTCTGGTCCATGTTTCTGAAATGGACTGGACGAACAAAAACGTTAACCCTGCCAAGGTGGTTACCATTGGTGAAGAGGTTGAAGTTTCGGTACTGGATATCGATGAAGAACGTCGCCGTATCTCTCTCGGTATGAAGCAGTGCAGGCCCAATCCATGGGATGAGTTCGCGGCAACACGGAAAAAAGGTGATAAGGTTTCCGGTCAGATCAAGTCAATTACCGACTTCGGTATCTTTATTGGCCTGCCGGGAGGAATTGATGGTCTGGTGCATCTCTCGGATATTTCCTGGAATATCCCGGGTGAAGAAGCCGTTCGTAATTACAAGAGAGGTCAGGAGATCGAAGCGGTTGTTATCGCGGTTGATTCTGAGCGTGAGCGTATTTCGTTGAGCATCAAGCAGCTAAATCAGGATCCTTTCTCCAATTATCTGGCGCTCAATCCCAAGGGCAGTGTCGTTATGGGCAGGGTCAGGGAAATAGATGCCAAGGCGGCGACCATTGATCTGGGTGATGGTGTCGAAGGGCAGATACGCATTTCCGAAATTTCCCGTACTCATGTGGATGATATACACGCCTTTCTGGCCGTTGATGACGAGATTAAGGCAAAGTTCACAGGGGTTGATCGCAAGAATCGGGTGATTTCACTGTCGATTAAAGAAATGGAAGAAGATGAGGAAAGTGCGGCAGTTCAGGAATATGCTTCGGCTCCTGCCAGTACCGGTACGGCCAGTCTGGGTGACTTGCTGAAGGAGCAGATAGGAGGTGGCAAGGAATAAAACAATTACCGTACAACAGGTTACCTGATTTTTTTCAGATAACCTGTTCGTTTATGGGCTTGCCTGGGTTATGATACGACCCGGGTCCGGGGAGAGGCTGGTTTGACTAAATCAAAATTAATCGAGACATTATCAAATAAGCTTAATCATCTGGCTTATCGTGACATTGAACTGTCCGTAAAGTATCTCATGGAGCTTATGAGCCAGTCATTATCCAATGGTGAGCGTATTGAAATCCGGGGGTTCGGTAGTTTTTCCCTGCATCATCGCCCTGCGCGTATGGGCAGAAATCCGAAAACAGGTAAATCCGTTGCGTTACCCGCCAAACATGTTCCGCACTTTAAGCCGGGCAAGGAATTAAAAGAAAGAGTGGATGCCAGTATGCAAAATGTGTCACAGCGAAAGGTCGGGCAGGATGATTAATCGCAGGTGTCCGTAAACTTATTTGCCATTCCGCCAAGATTACTAACAATGTGGATTGTCCTGATGATGCCACAGCTTCCGCATGGCTGATCTGAATTCTACTTTTCTGCTGTTACTTCCGATTGCCGCCGCATCCGGATGGTTTGCTGCATGGCGTAGCGGTCAGCGTCCTCCAGACTCTACAATGAATCGCTTTAACAGTGATTATTTTAAGGGGCTGAATTATCTTCTGAATGAGCAGGAAGACAAGGCAATCGAAGTTTTTCTTCATATGGCTGAGGTCGATAAAGACACCGTGGAAACCCACTTTGCGCTCGGTAACCTGTTTCGCAAGCGTGGTGAAGTGGATCGAGCCATACGCATCCATCAAAGCCTGATTGCCAGAGAGGCTCTATCCGAAGAACACCGAACACAGGCTTTATTAGCTCTGGCAGAAGACTATATGCGAGCAGGATTGTTGGACCGCGCTGAAGATCTGTTCAAGCAGATAGTTCGGCACCATGGCAGTCATCCACGCGCCCTCAGATACCTCATTGATATTTATGAGCAGGAGAAGGACTGGATAAGCGCGATTGAGGCCACCCGTGAGCTTTCCGGGCAGTCGGGCGAAAATTATGACAGTGTCATGGCACAGTATTTTTGCGAACTGGCAGAACAGACCAGTGAACGAGGTGATACCAGTGCCGTCATGCGCTATCTGGAAAGAGCATTATTAACCGATCCGAATTGTGTCAGAGCCAGTTTGCTGTCGGGCCACATCTATCAGCAGGCAGGTGATTATGAGAAGGCCATCGCAGCCTATAAAAAAGTAGAAGATCAGGATGTGGAGTATGTCCCTGAGGTGATAGATGACCTGCTATCCTGCTATGCAAAGCTGGGCAAACCCTATGATGTTATGCCTCATCTGGATGAGCTTGTACGCAAATCCAGAGGGCTTTCACCGATGCTGGCGCAGGCTTCGCTGATTCAGGCAAGAGACGGGGACGAGGTTGCTGAAAGCTATATTACTCAGCAACTGAGGCGCCGACCGACCGTTCGCGGGCTTGACAGATTGATTGATGTCCACCTGGCATACTGCGAAGAAAGCGCAAAGGAAAACCTGATGATGCTGCGAGAATTGACTCGCAAAATTCTGGAAGACAAGCCCATATATAGCTGCGTGCGCTGTGGATTCAAGGGGCGATCACTGCACTGGCAATGTCCAGGGTGTAAGAGCTGGCATAATATGAAACCGGTGCATGGTGTTGAGGGTGAGTGATGGAGTGGCTGTCTATAGTGTGTTATGGTGCGGAGCCAGCCTGACATCAGTGGATATGCGTTGATAGAAAAACCAGACGAGTTTGTTCTGGATGGGACTGAAAAAATCGATCTCGGATCCTGATATGGAAGATCGTGTGATATTTTTCAGGTTGCCGGATAGCGCTCAGGTTATTGCACGAGCGTGATTGCCGAAAGCCTCTACGCAATGATATTGTTGTTGCTTATGGACATACTGATCATCACAGCAGCTTCTGCCATGCTTTTATATGTCTTGTCGGCCGCCCGTTTAGGTATGGATTTGTCCAGGGGCTCTGCGGTGACGCTGGATGATTCTGGCATTTCTCTGGGTATTGGTGCCATTGCGGTCATTTTGCATGCCATTTATCTTTATCAGGGGGTTGTCGCCGAGAGTGGCCTGAGTCTGGGCTTCTTTAATGCCCTGTCTCTGCTGGGCTGGATGATTGCTGCCCTGTTAATTGCCGGCACATTCCTTGGGCCGGTATTGAGTCTTGGTATCGTCATGTTTCCGGGAGCGGCCATTACTCTGTTGCTGATGGTGTTATTTCCATCGAATGAGGTGGCGGAACTGCAGGGTGGATGGCCGATGAAGGTTCATGTGCTTTCCTCTATACTGGCATACAGCCTGTTTGCCCTTGCGGCGGTACAGGTTATTCTGATCGCTGTACTGGACAGGTCACTGCGGAGACATCGGGCCGGTGGCTATGTGCGGGCATTGCCACCGCTACAGACTATGGAAGCCCTGCTTTTTCAAATAATCCTGCTGGGTTTCGTCATTTTAAACTTTTCGCTGTTGACGGGTGCGATCTATATTACTGATATGTTTGCCCAGCATCTGGCACATAAAACAGTGCTTTCGATTGTCGCCTGGCTGGTTTTTGCTATCCTTCTGTGGGGACACTGGCAATCAGGGTGGCGAGGGAGAAAGGCCATGGTTTGGACTTTAAGTGGCTTTGTGGTGCTCGGTCTTGCCTATCCGGTCACCAAATTTGTTTTGGAAATAATCCTTAACCGTTGATCGCTGGTTCTTGACTTCGCAGCCGGTTGATGCTCGAATAGCGGTCCCTTAATACTGAGGTCATCGGCCCCATTGGACGATATTTCAATAGCCAGCCTGCTGGTTATTCTTGTTGGCCTGATTGTTATGTCGGGCTTTTTCTCCAGCTCTGAAACCGCTCTCATGGCGTTGAACCGGTATCGGCTGAAGCATCTTGTCGAGCGGGGCCATAAAGGGGCCATGCTGGCCGATCATTTACTGAAACGTCCTGACCGGTTGATTGGTGTTATTTTGCTTGGTAATAATGCGGTCAATATTATTGCCGCATCACTGGCCACGATCATCGGCTATCGCCTTTACGGGGAGCCGGGGATATTTATATCCGGTGTTGTTCTGACGTTTGTCATTATCATATTCGCCGAGGTGACACCGAAAACACTTGCGGCCTTGTATCCCGAACGGGTTGCCTTCCCGGCCTCTTATATCCTCTCTGCGTTGCTTAAGCTTACTTCTGTCTTTGTTATCGGCATCAATTTCGTCACCAATGGCCTGTTGAAATCTGTCGGAGTTTCTCCTGGAGACGGCAGGAATGAGGCATTGAGTCAGGAGGAACTGCGGACCGTGGTGCAGGAGGCCGGTAGTCTGGTGCCTGATGCCCATCAGGAAATGCTGTTGAGCATTCTGGATCTTGAAACGGTCACAGTCGAGGATATCATGATCCCGAAAAATGAAATAGTCGGCATTGATCTGGACGATGACTGGCCTGATATCGTGGAGCAGTTGAGCCATTCTCAGCACACGCGCATCCCGATTTTTCGCGACAATATTGACCAGATTATCGGCTTTACACATCTCAAGCGGTTATTGAAATATATCCAGCACGGTAGTCTGACGGAGGAAATTTTACTGGATGATTTACGTTCGCCGTATTTTATTCCGGAAACGACGCCGCTTAATAAACAGCTACTGAATTTCCAGAAGGAAGGGCGGCGTATTGCGCTTGCCGTTAATGAATACGGTGATATTCAGGGTCTGGTCGCACTAGAGGATATCCTGGAAGAAATTGTCGGCGAGTTCACAACCGATCCCTCAGCTATCCATCAGGATGTTTTTCCGCAGAAAGACGGAAGTTATCTCATTAACGCTGCCATCACTGTGCGTGAGCTTAAGCGTGCGTTACAGTGGGAGCTGCCGACTGACGGACCCAAGACATTGAATGGACTGATACTGGAGCATATGCAGGATATTCCACAGCCTGGAACCAGTCTTTGGCTCTATGGTAGTCCTGTGGAAATTTTGCAAACCCAGCATAACAGTGTTAAAACAGTTAGATTAAATGTCATGGGGCACAATGAAAGACAGGATATTTTACAGTAACTTTTGATCTGCTGATTGCCAGCGGTGTATCAAGGCGGTATAAATGGTCCGGCAGAGTCACTTGGACTTTGGTATAAACAGCATGATCAAGGCAATGTATTATCAATGAGCGATAAACCTCCAGGCAGGCATCGGCAACTTGGAATTTTGAACCGTTTTTTTGGGGTCAGCAGCCTTAAAATCACGATAGAAAGCCAGACTTTCGAGTTCGAAACTACAGACGAGTTCAGGAAGTTCCTTGCTGCCAGAACTGAAATTCCAGCATCCAAGATGCAGAAGATGCTGGAAAAAGCGGATCGTTATCTTGTCGAGGAGGCAAAGCAACTGGCTGAGGCTGAGCATAAAATCAACGAGAGGCTGGCAGCGACCGTCCGGGATCCAGGCAGTATAGACAGCTATCTTAATGATGCCACTATGGTGCGCTTTACCCAGGATTATGATTGGCGCCAGATTATGTTTGAGCTCAGCAAGCATTCAACAGATTTCAGTGAGTTTAAACTGGAAGCTGTCGCCGCTTATCTGGCATATCTTCAGTCGCGCATTAATATCGTAAATGGCATTATCAAGGATCGCGATAGTCGTGCCAGAATGCAGGCACCAGATAAAGAAAGCCTGGATACGATAGAAACTGTAGTAACAGGTGCTTCGGTCGATTACTCTGATACGGCGGACATCGAGGAAAGCATTCGGGTTCAGGCCATGAAAACCAGCCATGTGGATGAACACGCCATACCTGCTGAATTTACCAGGATTCCAAGAGGTCAGACGGTCATCGTAGATGTTGGCAAAATCTCCCGGCTGCCTGTAAAAATTGCCAGCCACGCATTCATTGTTGATAATAGTGGATCAGAGCCTCTTTTAATCAGCCGAAAGGGTGACAGATACAGTCTTAAGTCTGGTGAAAATCTAATAGGTCGCAGCTCGAAGTGTTCTATT
The DNA here is from genome assembly GCA_022825085.1 of Gammaproteobacteria bacterium. Taxonomy (GTDB): domain Bacteria; phylum Pseudomonadota; class Gammaproteobacteria; order JAJDYQ01; family JAJDYQ01; genus JAJDYQ01. Next base: position 21,992 of record JAJDYQ010000056.1, on the reverse strand, counting down.
GTACTGGATTCCGGGTTTGATGACATCTCCAGGCAGCACCTCATTATTGAGTATTACCCGGATAAAACCCTGCACTTTACTGACCTGTCTTCGTCGGGCACGCAGTTGCGCAAAAATGTCTATAAAATCAAGCCGGAATAAAGCCGAATAACCTATGCAGGGCAGTGTGGCTATGTCGTCTCTGTAAGAGGTTCGGAATTTTCGCTGGCTTTCTTTTCCCAGTAAATTTTATTGTCTTTTATGAGTAGCCTGACTGTCGTCAGGCTTTGACCATTGCAGGGGCCATACAGGCATTTTCCTTCGCTGATAGAAAAGCGGGCTCCATGCAGAGAGCATTGTATGGATTTGGTGTCGAGGCTCAGAAACTGGTTCGGCATCCATTCAAGTGGAGCACCGGTATGCGGACAGCTATTTATATAACCATAAACAAAATTGTTTTTTTTGACGATAAAGATATCGACATCGGTTTTTGTGACATCAGCCGCAAACCCAAGTGCAGTATTTTCCTCCAGTTCATTTAGATCACAGAGTTCGATATTATATATGGTTTCCATTAATGAAATGACTTGAAAACAGGCGATGCAAAAATGTTTTTAACACCAGCAGATGCAGAAACTGCATTTTACACGGCGATTGAAGATAAGGATATGGGCATCATGGTGGATGTGTGGTTGGACTCGGAACATGTTATCTGTATCCATCCAATGGGAACCCGCCTGCAGGGGCGACAGGAAGTGATGGCTGGCTGGCAGCATATCTTTGGTAAAGAATCCTCGCTTCGGTTCAATCCAAGGGACATTGATCGACAAATATCAGGCAAGCTTGCGGTACATATCCTGCATGAGCAGCTACTGCCGCAATCCGACCCGGATAAACTGATAGACATCGTCACTACAAATGCCTATAAACTTACCGAAGGTGGTTGGAAAATGATCCTGCATCATGCGTCGATACCGTCGAATATCCTGCAAGAGTGGGAGTTGCCGGATATTGAATCCAGTCCTAGGGTTTTGCATTAGCATGACGGAATTCCTGTTTCATGATCAACAGAATCAGCAGTACAGAAGGTATTCCCAGGGTTGCCGCATATAGAAAAAACACCGGGTAGCTGGTTGCATCAACGACCATGCCGGAAAAGCCGCCTATGAATTTTGGCAGAAGCAACATCACTGAACTGAACAGTGCGTATTGAGTGGCCGTGTAGGCACGGTTGGTCAGGCTGGACAGATAGGCGATAAACACGGTGCCGGCCAGCCCGCCGGCAAGGTTATCTGCCCCTACGACCAGAACCAGCCAGATGACCAGTGGTTGCTGTCCGGCCAGCCATGCAAATAACAGATTGGTGGCAATTACGACAATGGCACCAGCCAGCAACATGTGCATGATCCCATAGCGTACTACCAGTACGCCACCGATCAGGGCACCTGTAATCGTAATAAACTTGCCGACCAGTCCGCTGACGATGCCAATTTCCGAGTCACTGTAGCCCATATCCTGATAAAAGGGAAAGGCCATGACCCCCAGGGTGATGTCGCTCATGCGAAAAATAGCGATGAAGCCCAGAATTAATAATGCCTTCCAGCCATTGCGGGCAAAGAAGTCGGCGAATGGACAGATCACGGCACCGATGAACCATGCCTGAATCTGACGGATTTTTGCTGGTAAATGTACGTTATGTTCAAGAAGTACAAGAACACGCTCTTCGGTTTTCCATTCTTCATTGCCAGGTGTATGGTCGGGCTCGCTGATGATGAAAGTGCTGATGACGCCGACCAGCATAAAGGCTGCCATGGACAGGTAGGCAACAGACCAGGAGGTGTAATCGGCAATGATAAAGGCCATGCTGCCGGCGATAATCATTCCCAGACGGTAGCCAAGCTGATAGGTGCCGGCCATTGCACCTTGAAAATCATCTGATACTGCCTCGATACGCCAGGCATCAATGGCGATATCCTGAGTGGCTGATGAAAACGCGGTCAGCACGGCAAAAGTGATGATGGCGACCAGACTCGCCTGTGGATCAGATGCCGACATTGCGATCAGGCCGGTAATGATTCCGATCTGTGCCAGCAGCATCCAGCTTCGTCTTTGCCCCAGTAATGAAGACAGCACCGGAATCGGCAGCCTGTCAACCAGAGGTGACCAGACAAACTTGAAACCGTAGGCCAGCGCCACCCAGCTGACAAAGCCGATAGTGGTCTTATCTACGCCTTCGCTGTTAAGCCATGCCGATAATGTTCCGAAAACCAGTAACAGTGGCAGCCCGGCTGAGAATCCCAGAAACAACATGGCCAGGACCTGTGGCTTTTTATAAACCTGAAAGGACTCTTTCCAGCTATGTAGTGTGGATGATGTCATGGTTTACAGGGAATAGTCGTAATCGATCGTAAGCGGTGCATGGTCTGAAAACCACTGGCCGGTATAAACCCGGGCAGTTTGCACCTTGTCTGCCAGACCGGGAGTGATGACCTGATAATCAATGCGCCATCCGACATTATTTTCACGAGCCTGGCCACGATTGGACCACCAGGTATATTGCTCGGTCTCAGGCTCAATCACGCGATAGGCATCGACATAACCGAATTCGTCGCTGAACAGTTTGTCCATCCAGGCACGTTCATGGGGCAGGAAGCCCGAATTTTTCCGATTGCCCTTCCAGTTTTTCAAGTCAATTTCATTATGAGCAATGTTCCAGTCACCGCAGATGATGGCGTTTGTCTGCTCCTGCCTGAGTCTGGCGAGCCGGGAGGGAAATGTATCAAGGAAACGGTCTTTTGATGCCTGACGTTCCGGCCCGGAAGAACCGGAGGGTGCATACAGGGATACCACAGACAATCCTCTGTAGCGGGCTTCGACATAACGTCCTTCGCTGTCGAACTCATCAACGCCAAAGCCGACAATGACCTCATCGGGTGCTTTTTTACAATAAATGGCAACGCCACCGTAACCCTTTTTCTCTGCCTGACAGTAATGGCAGTTATAGCCCTGCGGCCAGAATAAAGAATCTTCAAGCTGCCCGACCTGCGCCTTGATTTCCTGAATGCAGACAATATCGGCATCCTGCTCGGCAAGCCAGTCGAAAAAGCCCTTGCGGGCGGCGGCGCGAATACCGTTCACATTGATGCTGATGATTCTCATGTCATGTTTGTCCTGATCAGGTGGGCGTGTATCATACCTGTCGCCTGGATGATCACAAGGAACCGTTATGCGGCATTACCAAAAGGAATTTCTGCAATTCGCGCTTGCACGGGGTGTGCTCCAACTTGGAGAGTTTACCTTGAAGTCAGGGCGTCTGAGTCCTTATTTTTTTAATGCCGGCCTGTTCAATACCGGCACTTCGCTGTCGCGTCTGGGGGCATACTATGCCAGTGCAATCATGGATCATGGTATGCAATTCGATGTCCTGTTTGGCCCGGCATACAAAGGTATTCCACTGGTGGCCGCAACGGCGATGGCATTGGCAGAACAGTATGACAGGGAAGTGCCTTATTGCTTTAACCGCAAGGAGGCAAAGAACCACGGCGAGGGAGGCAACCTCATAGGAGCACCACTGGAAGGTCGTGTCGTGATCATAGATGATGTGATTACAGCGGGTACAGCCATACGCGAAGCCATGGATATTATCGCCGCCAATGGGGCAGAGGCAGCAGGCATAGTGATTGCTCTGGACCGTATGGAGAAAGGCCAGGGTCGGACTTCTGCGGTTCAGGAAATAGAGTCTGCTTATGGTTTAAAGATCATCAACATTGCCAGTCTGGAGCTGTTGATTCAATTTATCGAACAGTCGGTCGATTATGATGATTACTTGGGGCTAATACAGGATTATCGGCAGCGGTACGGAGTTTAGAGAGAATTCTGGGTTTGCACCTGTTGGGGCAGTAAAGGCCATAATACGATTTTTTGCACAGACCAGCCGTATTCCCGCATAAAACCCGAACATCATATCAACTTTCGCACCCTGTATAAGATTTACTTATTTCCGGGCAGGTGCCGCCTGAGATAAAATGTATAATTGGCCGATATAGAGAGGTTCGGCAATAAATTTTTCCATTCTGCCCGACCCGCTATGACGGGCCGCAGACCACGAAAGCAGGAGCACATCATGTCTCGCAAATACCCTGTTGTTGCTGTTACCGGTTCTTCCGGTGCGGGTACCACGACAGTCAAGCGTGCGTTTGAGCATATCTTTCTGCGCGAAAACATCAAACCCGCGATCATTGAAGGCGACAGTTACCATCGCTATGAGCGAACCGAAATGCGGTTCAAGATGGAGAAAGACAGCCTGAGTCACTTCGGTCCAGAGGCGAATAAATTTTCCAGTCTGGCAGAAACCTTCAAATCCTATGGTGAGACCGGGATGTGTCAGCGTCGTTACTATCTGCACAGCGATGAGGAGGCAGCTCATCATAATGCTCGCCTTGGAACCAATAAGGTATCAGGCGAGTTCACTCCCTGGGAAGACATTGAATCTGGTACGGATGTCCTGTTTTACGAAGGTCTGCATGGACTGGTTCAATCCGATGAGGCCAATGTTGCTGAACATGTTGATCTGGGTATCGGTGTGGTGCCCATCGTCAATCTGGAATGGATCCAGAAAATTCATCGTGACAATTCCGAACGTGGTTATTCTGCTGAAGCGATTGTTGACAGCATCCTGCGCCGCATGTCTGATTACATTAACTACATCACGCCCCAGTTTTCGCAAACCGACGTCAACTTTCAGCGTGTGCCGACAGTGGATACATCAAACCCCTTCATTGCACGTGATATACCAACACCGGATGAAAGTTTTGTTGTCATCCGCTTCAAGGAACCGAAAAAATTTGATGTTGATTTTCCATATCTGCTGGCCATGATTCATGATTCATTCATGTCGCGTCGCAACTCAATTGTTGTTCCGGGTGGCAAGATGGGGTTTGCCATGGAAGTCATACTGGCTCCGATCATCGCCGGTATGATGGAAAGGCGTGATTAACCACTGCCTTGTTTGCCTCCACGTACTCCACGCATCCTGACTGGAGTCAGGCCATTGCTGAGTGCATCAGCCAGCTCGGCGAGCAGGTACAGGGCAAGACCCTTGGCTTTGTTTACACCTCCGATAGCTTTTCCTGTTATCTACAGCCGATTGTAGGCGAGCTGCAACGTGCCACCGGCATTGAAAACTGGGTCGGTACGGTCGGACGGGGTATCTGCGCCGGTTTTCAGGAGGTGTATGAGCAGCCCGCCCTGTCTATCCTGCTGACGGATATTGACCCGGAGCATTACTGCATATTCGAGGGTATTGATCTGCAGCCGGCAGATATACGGCAGTGTCAGAATAATATTGCTACCGTTGGCATCCTGCACGGCGACCCCTATAACCAGTCTCTGCCGAATCTGATAGAGAAGCTGGCCGGCAGCGTACCAGAAGGCTTTATGATTGGAGGTTTGACATCCTCGCGCAATGATAATCCCCAAATTATCTGCTCCAGCCTGAGTGAAGGCAGTATCTCTGGAGTACTGTTTTCTGAACAGGTACCGATTACCACCGCTTTGACCCAGGGATGCTCACCAATTGCTGTCAGGCATACGATCACAGAATGCTCAAGAAATGTCATTGTCTCGCTGGATGATCGGCCGGCTCTGGAAGTCATGCAGGAGGACATGGGAGAGATTCTTTCCCGTGATGGCAATGTCTTTGTCGGTTTTCCGGTTGTTGGTTCAGACACCGGCGATTATCTGGTACGCCAGTTGATGGGGGTCGATGTCAACAACAGCCTGATCGCGGTTGGTGAAATGGTCGAGCAGGGGCAACCCATGATGTTCTGCTGTCGAGATGGAAGCGCCGCCCGCAGAGATATGCTCCGTATGCTGGGCAGCATTAAAAAACATATTGGTGACCGACAGGCCAAAGGGGCCTTGTATTATTCCTGCCTGGGTCGTGGTCGTGCGCTGTTCGGTCCGGATTCAGAAGAACTCGGTATGATCCACCAGCAACTCGGCGATATCCCCATCACTGGTTTCTTCGGTAATGGTGAAATCACACATAATCAGCTCCATGGCTTTACCGGTGTACTGACCGTTTTTCTATAGAACCATGCAATACACCAGTCTGGGACAAACCGGGATCCAGGTTAGCAGGATCTGTCTTGGCAGTATGACCTGGGGACAACAGAACACCCGATCGGAAGCACATCAGCAACTTGACTATGCTATTGAGCGTGGCGTCAACTTCGTTGATACCGCAGAGATGTACCCGTCTCCGCCAAAACCTGAAACGCAGGGGCTTTCCGAGACACTGATCGGAGAATGGTTCGCAAGGGGGAACCGAGACAAGGTGATATTGGCCAGCAAGATTTCCGGTCCGGCAGTCTGGTTGCCCTGGATACGCAACGGTAATTCCCGCTTTACAGAGAAAAATATCTGTAAGGCACTGGACGCAAGCCTGAGGCGCCTGCAAACGGACTATATTGACCTCTATCAACTGCACTGGCCGGATCGGTTGACCAATTATTTTGGGGAGCTGGGATACTTTCATAAACAGGACCCCGATGCTACGCCGATACATGAAACCCTGCTGGCCCTGAAAAAGCAGCTTGATGCCGGCAAGATCAGGGCCATTGGGCTTTCTAATGAAACTCCCTGGGGCATGATGCAGTTTATTAATGCTGCCAACTACCATGGGCTGCCGCGCATGGCCTCAATCCAGAATCCTTATAACCTGCTGAACCGGATTTTTGAAATCGGGCATGCCGAAATTGCTCATCACGAAGATATGGGACTGCTCGCTTACTCACCGATGGCTTTTGGCCTGCTCAGTGGTAAATACCTCCATGGTGCCCGGCCAGAAAATACCCGTATGACCCTTTTTAACCACTTCAAACGCTACAATACCCCGGAGGCCGAAGAGGCGATTGCCAGCTACCAACAGATTGCCAGTGAACATAACCTCAGTATGGCCCGGATGTCGCTGGCCTACGTCAACAGTCGCACTTTTGTTACCAGCAATATCATCGGTGCAACCTCGCTGTGCCAGCTCCGCGAAAACATAGACAGTCAGCAGGTCAGACTACCCAAAGCCGTGCTGAGGAAAATAGAAAAAGTCCACCGGCATAATGCCAATCCCTGCCCATAGCTCTCCGGCTTGATGCCTGTGCCGGGTATGGCCCTGATATTAGAGCGGGCGCAGAATCAATCCTGTCAGTCTGGCAGCGCCGACAGTTATTTTTTACCAAATGCCAGCTCCCTGATAAAAACACTGAACATTGCATCGGTATCATCACTGTCCGCCGTAATCGCCACATAGCTTGGAGAAGGAGCTTTATAGCCAAACCGATCCATAAAATCAGCAGCAATATCAATATCATGCGAGAACCAGACCTGTTCCGGATCAGACGGTAGCTGCCTGATCTGCATCCATCCGGCCTTTCCTGCATATGGGTTTTCAAACCACTCACCTCTGGCTGCTCCACCACCCCATAAGTAGGTCAGCACACGGCCCGGTGCATCCTTTCCCTGCCGGGCCTCGACAAACGGGCGCAGCAGCCTGTCTTTGATACTGGCTTTTTCAGGTTGATAGGGAAAAGCAACATAAACAGCCGCGATTCTGTCATCGCCGCCTTTCCTTGTCAGATCGGTATCCGGGGCTGGCCCCTGATACTGCCAGGAAAATGACAAAACCGGAGTTTGCTCCAGATCAATGCTCCCGGAGAATGGCAGATAGGCAATCGAAACAGACTGCTGCGTGTCAATACGAATGACAGAGGATGTTCCGGAAACCGCAGTAAATTGATTGGCAGGCTTGTCATCGAAGCGCAGCTCAGACCACCCCTCGGCTTCAAGCACACCATCAATATCAGCATAAACGGAATCGCTGAAGGCCAGATTGGCGACAGCGATACAGGTGATCAGGAAGGTGAGACCCCGCCATTTTTTTCTGCTGCGAAATCTGTTCATCCAGTCATGCAGCGCAAAGACAGAATGCGGGGTGTAGTGCCAAACTCTGGATGCAGACACAAATCTATCCTGTAATCGGGTTTTGCTTATTATATGGCTTGCCCGGACTGATATAAAGTCTGGCAGGAAAGCAGTCTGGTTTTTTTGTGATGGGCAGACCGGACAGAGCGAAGCCGGCAAAAGTCTGACTCTGGATACCGCCATACAGAGCCGGCTGGAGGACAAAAAAATACATTGTCACCCGGCGCAGGCTATGGGTACAATCGGATAACGGATATTTTTAAAAGTAATGCAAACAACCATGTCTCGCCCAGCTAAACCCGAATCATTCCGCACTGCTGTGGAAGAGTTTTTTGAGCAATGCTATGGGAGATGATGTGCCGAATTTTCCCAGAGGCGTATGGATTGCCGGGATTGTCGGTAGCCTGATAGGGATGGCGCTGTTCGGTGCCGTACCGAAAGGCTATGGGTTGGGTGTGCCCTGCCTGTGTTTCTACAACGCTATACATGGCTTACTGACCGGCGGAATCACATGGGCAGGTGGTAACTATGGGCACAGGGTTTTCAGTACCCGCAGGGATGACCCGGGCAAGTACTGGCTGGCAGTAGTGGCCTATCTGCTTGTTGGAGGGTGGTTCCTGAAAGAGCTGAATGCCCCGTGACCATGAGCTGCTGCATATATTGGCTGTGCCGGTACCGTAAATATTCTTTATTATGCAAGGGGGCCCCTGATTGGGGACTTCCCTAAAACTACAAATAATCCTTGGAGGACACCATGCAGTATCTGAAAAAAGCAGTGGTAACACCTGGTTCCAATGAACAGGAAACCAGAAACATTACGAATGATATTCTGCAGAACATCAGGCAGAATGGCGAGCAACAGGCCATTGACTATGGCAAAAAATTTGATGGCTGGCACGGCGATATTGTGGTCGATCAAAAAACAATAGCGCAAGCAAAAGACAGCCTCAGCCAGCAGTTGAAAGACGATATACAGTTTGCTCACGACAAGGTCAGCAGCTTCGCCCGCCAGCAACTCGATAGCATCCGGGAGTTTGAATGCGAGCTGTCACCGGGAGTCTGGGCGGGGCAAAAGCTGATACCGATCCAGACAGCCGGCTGCTACGTGCCGGGTGGTCGCTATGCCCATGTTGCCTCAGCCATTATGAGCATTACTACTGCCAGAGTCGCCGGCGTCAGCAATGTTATTGCTGCTTCCACGCCAAAGCCAGAATATAACGGCATTCATCCGGCCATTTTATACACCATGGACTTATGCGGTGCTGATCAGATTCTGGCAATGGGAGGTGTTCAGGGCATTGCTGCCATGGCGTTTGGCCTGTTTACTGGTCATAAGGCCAATATTCTGGTCGGTCCGGGCAATCGTTTTGTGGCTGAAGCAAAAAGAATACTGTATGGCGAGGTTGGCATAGACCTGTTTGCCGGGCCAACAGAAATACTGATTATTGCCGATGGCGATGCCGATGCAGAGCTGGTTGCCTATGATCTGGTCGGGCAGGCAGAGCATGGTGTTGATTCACCGGCATGGCTGATTACGACCAGTGAAAAACTGGCCGCAGAAGTTATCGAGCGGGTACCGCACATTATCGATGCCCTGCCTGAAGAACAACGGCAGACGGCGACTGAATCCTGGCGTGATTACGGTGAAGTTATCCTGTGTGACAACGATGAAGAAGCGGTTGAACTAAGTGATGAATACGCGCCCGAGCACCTGGAGATACAAACCGGCAACCCGGACTGGTACGAAAGGCACCTGAAAAACTATGGTTCGCTGTTTGTTGGTGAAGAAACGACCGTCGCATTTGGTGATAAATGTTCAGGTACCAACCACATTCTCCCGACCAGAGGAGCCGGTCACTACACCGGCGGCCTGTCGGTACATAAATTTATCAAAATTGTCACCACGCAAAAGGCGGACAGGCAGGCCAACAGGGAGCTGGCAACGGTAACGGCCAGACTATCAAGGCTGGAAGGCATGGAGGCCCATGCCCGCACTGGTGATATTCGCCTCAAGCATTATTTTCCGGGACAAAAATTTAATACCGGAATAGAAGGCTGAATTAATGAGTACCTATCTGGAAGCCATGTTTTCCCTGCGAGACAGAGTTGCCTTATGTACGGGGGCGAGCTCCGGAATTGGGGCACACATGGCAAAGACACTGGCAAGGGCCGGCGCGGACACTGTTTTAATTGGCAGGGATGAGCAGGGTTTGAAAGAGACACGTCAGGCAGTATTGGCAGAAAACCCCACTGGCAGATGTATCTGCAAAACGGTGGATTTAAGCGTTCTGGAAAATATTGAACCGGCAGTTGCGCAGATTGGCGAAGAGTTTGATTCTGTCGATATTCTGATCAACGCGGCAGGTGTTAATTTGAGACAGGCGGTGGATGATATTCAGATTGAAGACTGGCAACAAACGTTGAATATCAACACCGCAGTGCCTTTCTTTCTGGCAAGGACGCTGATCAGTGGCATGCGACAAAAAGGTGGTGGCAACATAATCAATATCGCCTCGCTGCAATCCTATCGCGCCTTCAAAAACGGCATGGCTTATGGTGCCTCCAAGGGAGCCATAGTCCAGTTGACGAGGGCTATGGCAGAGGCATGGTCCGGTTACGGCATTAACTGCAATGCCATTGCTCCAGGATTTTTTCCGACCAGAATGACAGCACCAGTATATAAAGATAAAGACATGTTGATGCACCATGCGGATATGACAGCGATAGGCCGTAATGGAGAAATGTCGGATCTGGAAGGGGCGACACTGTTTTTTGCTTCCAGTGCCTGCCGCTATGTCACAGGCCAGGTTTTGCCGGTTGACGGGGGCTATACAGCAAAATGAAATTTTTAATGCGCTCACTTTGAAAGGTAGATGAATAATGCAAGCACTGATCCTTACAGATATTGAAAAACTGGAGTACGCTTCCTGCCCGAAGCCCGGTCCCGAAGAAGATGAAGTTCTGGTCAAGGTCAGGGCATCCGGTATTTGTGGTTCGGATATGCACGCCTATGTTGGGCATGACAGCAGAAGGCCGCCGCCCCTGATTCTCGGACATGAAGCCAGCGGCATAGCGCAGATAGGTGGCAAATCCGAGAGAGTTGTTATTGATCCGCTGGTGACCTGTACCCAATGCTGGTACTGCCTGAATGGTCACAGTAACCTGTGCACATCGAGGCAGATTGTCAGCATGGAACCCAGGCCAGGCACCTTCGCGCAATGGCTTGCCATACCGGAGCGCAATCTGATGACGGTGGATGATAACCTGTCTTTTGAGCAGGCTTCTCTGGCGGAACCCCTGTCAACTGCCTGGCACGGTGTAAAGCTGGCGCAGGAACATAGCATAAGACCGCTGCAATCTGCCCGTATTTTAATTTATGGCGGTGGGGCCATAGGTCTGGCATCTGCTCTGGCCCTGAAGTATCTGGGTTGCGATAACATTGTCATGCTGGAAACGAACAGCAAACGCATAGATCTGCTTGCACAGGCAATAGATATTGAAGTCCGTAATCCGTCCACCGACAACACCGTCCATGAAGCGGATGTCATTCTTGATGCCGTTGGTTCCAGCATAACCCGCAAAAATGCCATAGATAGCATTTCCCCCGGTGGAGTGCTTGTACATATCGGGCTGGGTGATGCCGAGTACGGATTCGAGCCTCGAAAGATGACGCTGGCGCAGATTACTGTGGTGGGTAGCTATACCTACACTCACGATGAATTTATAGAAGTCGTCGATATCATGTCCAGGGGAGGCTTTGGCAAACTGGACTGGCATAAAAACTATGCCTTGTCTGAAGGGCCAATGGTATTTAAGCAACTGCTGGATGGGCAGGCGGACGCCATAAAAATCATTCTTAACCCGCCTGATTCAGAATAGCCCGCCCGTATTTTGCCTCTTGCAGATTAAAAATAATTCATGGCGATAAGCTGCCTTACATCCATCGATATCAAAATCTTTTTATAAATTTTATTTTATGGCTGGTTTTTTCAGAAAGGCTGGCGTATCCTGCCCAAAGGTAGTGTGCTGTATCTCATACGGGTTGTTGTATTGACTGTCTGTGTAGTGTTGGGCACACTGCCACGCTGCCCATTCCGCATACTGGAAATGGGCTTGACCTAAACAAATCAGGAGGATTAATATGAAAAGGATATTGCTTTTAGTCAGTTCAGCGGCCTTGTTGCTGGCGGGTAATCTCGCCTATTCAGCGGTCGATATTAAAGTTCAATCGGTCATTCCATCGAAGGCAGACGAGATTGTCATGCTCAAGGATTTTGCCAAAAATGTGAGTGACCTGACCGATGGAGAAGTGACATTCACTGTCTTGCCGGCTAATGCTGTTGTCGGTAACAAGCAGGTCATCGAGGCTGTTGACAAGGGCCTTATTGGTGCCGGTTTTGCGTGGACGCACTACTGGTCCGGATATCACCCGGCGGCCATGCTGTTTGGTTCACCGGTGGCAGGTGCAGGTGTTGGGCTGGATAACTTTGCCTTTATGTCATGGTATCTGAACGGTGGTGGCAAGGAATTGTATGACCAGTTATGGGATGAAATGGGCCTTGATGTCAAGGGCCTTATGCTCCAGCCTGTGGGCCCTGAGGCGCTGGGTTGGTTCAAGGAACCCATAAAAAGCATGGATGACTTCCGTAAATATCGTTTCAGGACACCGCCGGGCATACCGGGTCAGACCTACAACGACATAGGCGTTGCCGCAGTAGCCATGGGTGGAGGTGACATCCTGCCCGCGCTGGAAAAAGGCACCATCGATGCAGCGGAATGGTGCTGCCCCAAGCCGGACAGTGTATTTGGCTTTCAAAAGGTACTGAAACACTACTACCTGCAGGGTTTGCATCAGGTTGTGGTGAATGCGGACTTATATATCAATGGTGATGTCTGGCGTAAGCTGACTGACAAACAAAAGCGCGCCATTGAAGTTGCTGCCGATGCCTCGCTTATGCGTGCTGTTGCCTACAGGATTCACGAAAATGGCAAGGCGCTGAGGGACCTGACAGAAAATCATGGAGTCATTCTGCATGACACCCCTGCCGACTACTTTCCTGCCTATATGGATGCGGCCAAAAACATTCTCGATAAAAATGCAGAAGAGAATGCTTTCTTCAAGCGTGTCTGGGACTCTCAAAAGGAGTTCGCCAAAACGGTAGTTCCTTTCTGGTCAGGCGCACAGACCTCCAATGCAAAGCTGGGTAAGGCGTTTGCAGACCAGCTAAAGTAGCCAACCTGATGCCTGCTTCAGATAAGGGTGCCGAGCTTGACATTACCGATGAGCTGATTGCCGAATCCCGTGGTATTGGCAATCTGCCGGATGATATGGCGCCCTGGATGGCGGCGGTGATTGGACGGATTGACAGGTTTAATCACCGCCTCGCCATTGCAATATGCTGGCTTGTGGTACCGATATTTCTGGCTATGGGCTATGAAGTATTCATGCGCCACTTTCTCAATGCGCCGACACTCTGGGCCTACGATGTCAGCCGCATGTTCAGTGGTGCCCTGTTTATGTTGGGGGCGGCTTACGGGTTGTTGAAAGGAGTACATATTCGTGCCGATTTCATTTACAGAAACTGGCAGGCATCCACTCAGGCAAAAGTGGATGCCTTTTTATATATCGTCTTTTTCTTTCCGGGCATGTTTCTGTTTTTAATTGCAGCCTCGGACTATGCCTTTACCGCCTGGATTCGAGGAGAACTTGGCATGGATACCGCGTGGATGCCGCACATGGGTCCCATTAAATCAGTGCTGCCTGTCGGTATTGTACTGCTTGTTATCCAGGGCATCTCCGAGCTTCTGAAATGTGCCTACACGATCAAACATAACAGGTGGCCATAGTGAGCCCGGAGGCACTGGGTTTTGTTTTAATCGCGGTGATGCTGATAGCCATATTTATTGGCTTCCCCATCTCGTTTACGCTGATATTTCTGGGTCTGGTATTTGGCCTGCTGGGCTTTGGTGATCTGGTTTTTTATCTGATCACCTTCCAGTTTGCCGACATCATGCTGGAACAGACTCTGGCTGCCATACCGCTTTTTGTATTTATGGGTATTTTGATGGAAAAAGCGGATCTGATGGAAAGGCTTTTCCAGTCAATACAACTGCTGCTGTCCAGAGTAAATGGTGCCCTGTTCATTGCGGTACTGGTGGTATCGACCATCTTTGGGGCAGCAACCGGGATTGTTGGCGCATCCGTGACTATTCTGGGTATTATGTCCGGCAAAATCATGCAGCGTTCCCAATACGATGTACGCATGGCAGCCGGAGCAATTACCGCAGGAGGAACCCTTGGCATACTGATCCCGCCCAGTATCATGCTGGTCGTGATGGGACCCATACTGGAAGTGCCGGTTACTGAACTGTTTGCGGCCGCCATCATACCGGGGCTGATGCTGGCTACCATGTACATGGCCTACACACTGATTCGCTGTTACATCAATCCGAGTCTGGGCCCCAAACTTCCCGAACATCTGCGCAGTGCCTCCATGGGCACAGTCTGGCTTGAATTTGCCAGAGGCCTGCTGCCTCCTGCTGTTCTGGTTGCTGCGGCACTGGGCAGTATTTTATTTGGTTTGGCAACACCGACAGAAGGGGCAGCGATAGGGGTTATCGGTGCCATTTTCCTCACCCTGATATACAGACGGCTGACCTTTGGAGTTTTTCAGGATGCCCTGATGAAAACCCTGGAAATTACCGTGCTGATTATGGTTCTGGTGGCGGCATCCAACTTTTTCGGTGCTGTCTTTTCGCGACTCGGCACCCCGATAATGATGACCGAATTTCTGCTGACCCTTGAACTGTCGCCATACATTATTCTGGCCATCATCATGGTGCTGATTTTTTTGCTGGCCTGGCCACTGGAGTGGGTACCCATAGTCCTCATTATTATTCCCATTCTGCTGCCTCTGGTCGAACAACTGGGATTTAACCTGACCTGGTTTGCCATTCTGGTTGCCGTTAATTTGCAAACTGCCTGGCTTTCGCCCCCTGTTGCCCTGTCGGCCTATTTCTTGAAAGGGGTCGTCCCCGAATGGGATCTGAAAGACATCTACAAGGGCATGTTCCAGTTTATAGGGATCCAACTGCTGGGACTGTTACTGATTATTATTTTTCCCCAACTGGCGCTTTGGCTGCCAGGGGTACTGTACGACTGACAAGGAACCATAAATGTCACAAATAAACACCTTCGTTACCCATCTGGAATGCTCGTTGACCGGCAAAAAATACGAGAAAGATACAATTCAAACCTTGTCCGAGGCGGGCAAGCCCCTGCTGGTCAAATATGACCTGGAGGCATTGGCAGAGCATGTCAGCAAACAGACAATCAAAGCCAGCAGTAAAAACGGATTCTGGCGATATGAAAACTTTTTGCCAGTCACAAAAAGCGAAAATCAGATTTCACTGGGAGAAGTTATTACCCCCCTTATTCCCCTGAACCGATCCAGTGAAGTTCTGGGATCATCCAGTGGCAAGATAATCGTCAAAGACGAAGGCCGGCTGCCCACCGGCTCATTTAAGGCCAGAGGTTTATGTCTGGCGGTATCCATGGCCAAAGAGCTTGGCATTAAGCATCTGGCCATACCGACCAATGGCAATGCGGGTGCGGCCATGGCGGCCTATGCGACCCATGCCGGCATAAAGACAACGGTATTCTGTCCGGATGATACACCGACAATAAACGTTGCAGAAATCAAGCAACAGGGTGGCGATGTTTATCTGATAGATGGATTGATAAATGACTGTGGCAGGATAGTAGGCGAGGGCAAAGAAGCTGTAGGCTGGTTCGACGTATCGACATTGAAAGAACCATACCGCATTGAAGGCAAGAAAACGATGGGTATGGAACTTGCCGAACAAATGGGCTGGCAACTGCCGGACGTTATTTTCTATCCGACTGGTGGCGGTACCGGAATGATAGGCATGTGGAAGGCATTTAACGAGCTGAAAGCCATGGGCTGGATAAGCGGTAAACTGCCAAGAATGGTTGTCGTACAGGCGCAGACCTGTGCTCCCATCGTCAGGGCCTGGGAAAACAAACAGACCACAGCGGTTCCCTGGGAGAATGCCCAAACGGTTGCTGCCGGCATTCGCGTGCCTGTTGCCATTGGAGATTTTTTAATTTTACAGGCTGTCAATGAATCGGGTGGTTTTGCGGTATCCGTCAGCGATGACGACATTATGAAAATGCGAGACGACATTGCCGACAAAGACGGCCTGCTTTTATGCCCGGAAGGAGCGGCAACAGCGGTAGCCTGCAAAACGGCGCTTGAAGAGGGCTGGATTGACAAAAGTGACACCGCCGTCCTGTATAACTGCGCTACCGGCTTGAAATACCCCATGACCTCATCATTCAAACGCCTGGACCGTGGCGCGATTGACTACGACAGATTTTAGGCCGGCATGGGCAGCAACCATTACGACTACATTATTATTGGTGCCGGTTCGGCCGGATGCGTACTGGCCAACAGACTTTCGGAAGACAACAGCAAAAAAGTGCTGATACTGGAGGCAGGAGGCAGAGACAACAGCCCCTGGATACACATACCGGTAGGTTACTTCAAAACCATGCACAATCCACAGTTCGACTGGATGTACAAAACCAATAAAGACAAAGGTATCAACAACCGATCTATCGAATGGCCAAGAGGCAGGGTTCTGGGGGGGTCCAGCTCACTCAACGGCCTGTTGTACATTCGCGGTGACAAACACGACTACGACAACTGGGAAGCGCTGGGCAACAAAGGCTGGAGTTATAACGACATTCTGCCGTATTTTATAAAATCAGAAAACAATGAAGAAGGTAAAAGCGAATATCACGGTGATAGCGGAGAACTGCGAGTCTCGAAGCTGCGCCTGAGGCGGCCCATCGCCGACAAATTCATCAAGGCCAGCGTTGCTGCCGGCATACCGCTGAACAATGACTGCAATGGCAGACAACAGCAGGGAGTAGGCTATTTCCAGCAGACTGCCTACAAAGGCTTCCGCTACAGCAGCGCGAAGGCATTTTTACACCCCGTCAAGCACCGAAAAAATCTCACCATTATTTGTGGGGCAAACGTCAGAAAAATTATAATCAAGGACAAAAAAGCGATTGGCGTACAATACATACAGAATGGCAGAGAGCAAGAAGTCCATGCAGCTCTGGAAACAATACTGAGTGCCGGTGCGATCAACTCGCCAAAGTTATTACAGCTATCGGGTATTGGAGATGAAAAATTACTTGTCGCACACAATATCAAGCCAGAGTACGACAATCCGGCGGTTGGGCAAAATCTGCAGGACCACCTGCAAATTCGGCTGGTCTATAAAACCAGAGAAAACACACTGAACGACGAGCTGAATCGCTGGTGGAAAAGGACCCTGGTAGGTATGCAGTACATATTATTCAGAACGGGTCCGCTTACCCTGAGTGCCAGTCAGGTTTACGCCTTTACCAATACCGGACTGGACGGTTCACGCCCTGACATTCAATTTCACATGCAACCCCTGAGTGCCGACAAACCGGGAGATGGAGTACATCCATTTTCAGCCTTCACCTCCTCGGTGTGCATCCTGCGTCCGGAGAGTAGAGGCAGCATTGCCATAAAAAGCAACGACTATCTGGAAAAGCCGGACATAATTCCCAACTACCTTGCTACGGAAAAAGACAGAAAGACCGCCATTGGTGCCATAAAAGTGGCGCGTAAAATTGCCAACAGCTCACCGTTGAAAGAAGTGATTACAGAAGAATACATTCCGGGCAGAGACTACCAGAGCGATGACGAACTGCTGGAAGCGGCAAAAAACTACAGCCAGACCATCTACCATCCTGTTGGTACCTGTAAAATGGGAACAGATGATGGTACAAGCGTAGTAGATGAAAGACTCAGGGCCTACGGAATAAAAAACCTGCGTATTGCAGACGCCTCCATTATGCCGCAGATCACATCGGGCAACACCAATGCCCCGACCATTATGATTGCAGAAAAGGCCAGCGATATGATTAAAGCGGACAACCGTTAGGCTGCCTCGGCAAAGAATGGCAAATATCTCTATGCAATAACCGGAGCAATGATAAAATAGTGACGTTGTAATCACTACCGTATCGAGCAAAGCAGGAGAACATAATGGCTGACATGCGTAATATGTCTGAAATGACGAGAATCAGGGTTGCACGCAGCGATCTGGTAATCCCCACCGTCATCTACCAGTCCGCGACGCAGATATTCGCCCAGATGGTAGGTACCGGAAAAGTAACCGAAAAAAACCAGAAGAGTGCCCTGAGAAAGGCGATTGACATGGCGATAGAACTGGCCATAGAAACAGACAGGATAGTGGACCAGGATTCCGGTGAACGTGGTCACTTTGCCTCCAAGAAAAAGTTTTAGCGGCGTTTCTGGAATGATGCCACCCCTGCCTTGTCTCCCGAACTGATCCGTTATCAGGGCTGGCAATAAAAAAGCCGGCAGAAAACCCCTGCCGGCTCTTCTCAACCTGCCGCAGAGCAGCATGGTTACCGATATTCCTACTCCTGGGCACCCAGATAGGCTGCAACGTTATCAATATCCTCGTCGCTCAACAGGCCTGCCATGGCATTCATGGTGGCATTCTGCTTTGCGCCGGACTTGTAATCCGTCAAAGCCTGCTTGATATAGTCAGCGCCCTTGCCGTTCAGAGCCGGATTGGGAGGATTAGCCGGAATCGGACTGCTGCCGGCGACACCGTGGCAACCGACACAGCCCTTGGCATTAAAGGCAGCCTGACCGGCATCCGCATCGGCGGCCATGGCGGGGCAGGTGGCAGCGGTCATGGCTGCGGCGACAACTGCAAAATAAACGACTTTCATTTTAGAATCTCCAGATACATGTCGAAAGATATAGAAGAGCACCGTATTAAAAGCGACTCATCTAAAAAACCTCACATATTATAATAAAAAAACCAATCAAAGGCGCACAAACAACTTTACCCACATCAACCTGACAGCGGCAAGAGTCAGCCACTGATGCCACAGAGACAGCTACCGATAGGGGCGCAGATAACGCCACTCAAACCAGGACTTGGCCCAGTGAAATGGTCTGGCCTTAATCTGAAACATACGCTGACAATCCCGGTACACCATAGTGCCGGTATCCAGCGTATCAATAATACAAATCAACTCGGTTTTGAACGTATGATCATCTTCACGGCCGGCAATCTGATTCAATATATTTTTAGCGGCAGTCTCAGCCTGCAAATCAGCCATATGTGCCTGCTTCGGTTTCCAGTCCGGACCGGGGAAACTCCCGGCATCGCCAGCGACATACACACGCTCGCTGCCGGTCACCCTGCAATGCTCCGTAGCCTGAAAAAAGCCACCTGCCGACAAAGCCAGCCCGCTATTCGATGCCCAGTCCGGGCCAGTCATACCCGGCACAAACAATATCAGATCACCGGCAAACTCCTCGCCGTCGGTAACAACCCTGCCGGCCTCGAACCGCTTCATTTTATGGCCTGCATGAATCGTGATATGGCGGCGCTGCATTTCACCCAGTATGCGCTCGACGGCCTTATCTCCCATTCTGGCCCCTGGCTTTTTGGCGGGAGAGAAAAAATGCAGCTCAAACCTGTTGCGCCGACCCTGCCGCCTCAACAACGTATCCGTGCCGAACAAAAACTCGAAGACAGGACCGCCGCGCATGGCAGAAGGCTCATTCGGATTACCGGCAAAGCCAAAGGCAAGACTGCCGGACGACATGGAATTTAATTTTTGTGCCCAGCTATTCGTCTCCTGCCAGCCTGCGCAGGCGATATGGGCAAGCTCCAGGCCGGGTAACTTTCTGATATAGCGCCCGCCACTGGCGATAAGCAGATAATCGTATTCCAGCTTGCCCCGGCTGGTATCCAGGGCCCTGTTATGACTATCCAGCCCGGTAACGGAAGCCGCCACATGATTGACGCCATGTCGCCTGAAAAAGCCATCCAGACAAACCCGCAGATCGGATTCCTTGCGACCGCCATCGGCGACCCGGATAAGGCTGGGATAATAAAACAACTCGGCCCTGGGTGAGACCAGCGTAATATAGTCACGGAAGCCGTTTTTTCTCAGCGCACGGACAGCCGTACAGGCGGCGAACCCGGAACCGGCAATAACGATATTAGACATAAAAGCTCCCGATTAAACCAGTGCAGATCATAAAGTGCCTGAAAGCAGGCGACCAAACCAATAGTGGTCGGTCCGCCATACCCCCGCCCGTTGCCAGCGCCGGCAAGTCGTCAATCTACGACAGGCGATAAAGCAAATCATGGATAGCATAACCTCTGCGTAACCCTCGTTGCTCAAAGCGGGTCTGTGGACGGACAAACGGATACCCCGTCCGGTCATTGGCTATTGCAAACCTGCCATCAGCCGCAACCACCGCCTCAATATGTCGGGCATAATCCGACCAGTCCGTAGCGATATGCAACACCCCGTCCGGCAACAACAGCCCGGCCACCCGCTCAACAAATTCCGGGTTGACGATACGCCGCTTATGATGCCTTTTCTTGGGCCATGGATCGGGAAAAAACAGCCACAGCGCAAAAAGTGAACGAGGTGGAATATGATTTTCCAGCACATCCATGGCATCCAGACAAAAAATTCTCACATTGCGGCTATCCTGCTCATCCAGCAACCGCAACAAATGCCCGACTCCCGGACGATAAACCTCGATACCAATAAAATTGACCTCGGCATGATGCCGTGCCTGCCGGGCCAGCAGACTGCCACTGCCGAACCCGATCTCGACAACAACCGCATGAGAATTGCCAAAAAGTCCGGCGAAATCCAGCACACCGGCACAATGATCGATGGCATACCGGGGCAACAACTCATCCAGCGCACGCCGTTGGGCAACAGTCAACCGGCCATCACGGCGCACAAAACTCCGAACAGACCGACAACCGGCCCGATGACCACTGCCAGTAACCCCCGACAGGGACGAAGTCATGCCTGAAAAAACGTACCGTCAACAGGAGAAGAAGCAGAAGCGTAACGCTTACGTGGCATACGACCCGCCAGAAACGCCTCACGGCCCGCCTCGACACCTTTCTTCATGGCCGAAGCCATCAACACCGGATGACTGGCGGCCGCGATAGCAGTATTCATCAATACAGCGTCGCAACCCAGCTCCATGGCAACCGCCGCATCGGAAGCCGTACCGACGCCGGCATCAACGATAACCGGCACCCCTGCGTTATCGATAATCTCAAGCAGATTATAGGGATTGCGGATACCGAGTCCGGACCCGATAGGAGCGGCCAGCGGCATCACCGCGACACAACCCGACTCCTCCAGATGTCTGGCGATGATCGGATCATCACTGGTATAAACCATCACCTGAAAGCCGTCCCGCACCAGCAACTCCGCAGCCTCAAGGGTGGCCGCAACATCCGGGAAAAGAGTTTTCTCATCGCCCAGCACCTCCAGCTTGACCAGATCGTGACCGTCGAGCAACTCCCGCGCCAGACGGCAGGTACGCACCGCCTCCTCGGTCGAAAAACAGCCGGCAGTATTAGGCAGAATGGTATAGTCATCCGGTCGGATCACATCCAGCAGACTCGGTTCATCCGCCGACTGCCCGATATTACTGCGGCGCACTGCCACAGTAACAACCTCGGCACCGCTCGCCTCGACAGCCAGCCGGGTCTCCGTTAAATCCCGATACTTGCCGGTACCGACCAATAGGCGAGACGAAAACACACGCTCCCCGACCTTGAACGAATCTGTACCCATAACACCAGCCTCCATAACCATGCTCAGCCGCCGCCAACGGCGCGAACAATCTCCACCCGATCGCCCTCATGCAACCGATATGTTGCCAGCCGGCTGCGCGGAATGATACAAAGATTGACCTCAACAGCGAACCTCTGTTGGCACAAACCCTGCTGCTCAGCCAGCCGCTGCAGGGTACAACCGTCATCAAGCCGGCGCGACTCACCATTCAAGACTATATTCATAAGACAACCGACCGTAAAAAATGCCATTCTAAACCAACAGGGCAGAAGCAGGGAAGAGGGCAGACCGCCAAAAT
>JAJDYQ010000099.1 GCA_022825085.1 Gammaproteobacteria bacterium | reverse complement strand
GAGGCGCCGCCAGAGAGGCCGCCGCAATGCCCTTGCCCAGTGAAGAGACCACGCCGCCCGTCACAAAAATGTAAAAGGTCATTAATTGCCTATATTCGGATGAAAACGACAGACGGGGAGCTATTCTGCCAGCATGTGCGGCTCAGCTCAATGGCTGGATGGCGGTTTTCGGGCCGCGCCGGGGTTGCTTTTTATGCAGCAGGATGTATAATCTGCTTATCATTAGGTGGATATTTCAGGTGACTGGTTATGAGGAAGCATACTCAGCAGGCTGAGGTTGATCAAAATTATGAGGTATTCAAGCAGATGCTGCCTGAGCTGCTACGGTCTGATGAGAATGGGAATTATATACTTAATGCCCCCGGTGGGAATTATATCCAACAGTAACCAATTTGAAGGTACGATAGCTCCATGAGGCACTACCGTACAATCCGTTACCGTCTGCATCCGAACACTTCAGCCAAAGCTGAAAGCCTATTTGCTTTGAGTGGTGCTTGCCGGCATGTTTGGAATCACTTTGTGGCCAAGCTGCGCGATGACTATGCGTTTTACGGTGAGTGTGATTATCGCTGGTACAGCAATAACAAACTGTTCACGGTACTGCGTCATGGTCAAAAGGACTGGTTGCAGGATTATTCGGCTGCGATAGTCCGGCACACCCTGAAACCGATAGAGGTGGCTTACCAGCAGTTTTTCAAAGGTCAGGGTAGATTACCTCGCTTTCATGGTCGATACACTCATAATCCGTCATTTACCTGTCCTGAAAAGACTTTCAAGCTCAACAACAAAACCCTGCACATACAGAAGATAGGGCAGGTCGGGCTATCGGGACTGAATCCTTATCCTGACGGTGAGCCGGTGCAGGTGGTTGTCAAGCAGGAGTTGGGTAACTGGTATGCTTATGTGATGGTTGAAGTGGCGCTGAAAGGTGAGCCTCGGCCTATTCGTGAGATGGGCATTGATCGGAATGTGGGTCAGGTGACTTGTTCGAATGGCGTTGTGTACCGGCTGCCGGATGATGAGCGAGGCCGGATGCTTCAATGCCGTAAGAAGCGTTATCAGCGCATGGTGGCCAGACGGGAAAAAGGCTCTAACCGCCGGGCGAAAGCGAAGCATCTGTTGGGCAAGACCTGCCAGAAGATAGCGAAAAGGCGGTATGCCTGGTCACATCACACCAGCAAAGCGATAGCGGATAAGTACACCACGGTTTACATGGAAGATCTGAACACAAAAGGCATGACCAAAGCCGGTCGAGGCAAAAGCGGGTTGAACCGTGAGATACTGAAGTCAGGCTGGCATCAACTGGAGCAGATGCTGGCCTACAAAACGAATGTGATTAAAGTGCCGGCAGCTTACACATCGCAGAGGTGTCATGAATGCGGGCACACGGAAAAGGATAACAGAAAGACGCAAGCGGAGTTTGTTTGTCAGGCTTGTGGTCATCGGGACAATGCAGATTGTAATGCTGCATTGAATATTTTGGCCTTCGGGAATGGGGCTACTGCACGTGGAGATGGCGCTGAGGTAAGGCGGTCTGTGAAGCGTGAAATGGATACTTTTTCTCCAGACATTATCTTGGGGCATTAAGTATATAATTCCCATGAGAATCGCTTCGCATTGTTGCAGCATGGGAAGTTAATCGCCTGTTTCGATACTGATCGGGATGCGTTGCAGGTCGGCAAAACGCTGCTGAAAGACAGGTTCTTTTCTGTTCAGAAGGTGACCAGGCAGCCGGTTGATCCGGGATACTTTTCTCATGCCGGTATTTTCGGGCGCGTTTGACTGGTGCTCACAGGATGTGACTTTATCCGTCAGGGCGTCCCATCGATTGCAAAGTCGTGCCGTCTGGCTGGAGACATTGCTTAAGTTCGGCATATAGGCCTGTTATTGAACCGATCAGTGCTTCTCTGTATCGGTTGTTGCCCAGAGTCCGGGCATGGATGTCTGCCGGCAGAAATCTTTTCATTTCATTTTTGAAGGCGTCCCCTTCTATGATGATTGGGCATCGGTCCATGATATTTTCAATCAGGGTGTAATATCCGGCTATTTGATAGTCTTCTATCTTGTTTTCCACGAGTTCGGGGTGAATGCCGGTTCCCTGCCGCTGTATCCATGATAAATCCCAGATGTCGCGATGACGCACATATCCCGCCGCTGCCAGTGATACCAGCTTGTCTGCCATAATTTCATCCAGGGATTCAACGGTGAGCAGGATGTCGTCATAGCCATCCGACAGGTGTGCATGGTTTTTCTTGAGTGCCAGTACTTTTTTTGTGTAGGCAGGCACATTGGTCACTTCGATTTTGATGCGTTGCCCAGGCAGGTCGCGGTGCTCAGGGCAGGTTGTAATGGATACCTGCCATCGGTCCACTTTCAGTTCGGTATGACCGCGTTCTTTTTTCAGGACAGGGGGTTCTTTAACCCTGACTTCCAGTCCGTATCGAGTGCCGAGGTAGTCTTCAAGACAGCCTTTCATGTCTTGCAGGGCGGTGGATGAGAATCCCTGCCCTCCTGCAAAGTCAAGGTCTTCGCTGTATCGTCTGGAACCGTAACACAGCCTTAACGATGTGCCTCCCTGAAAAGTCAGATTTTCCAGCAGGCCGGTCTGGTGCAGGCTAAACAGGATGTCGTAGTGAAGCAGTTCTTTGCGGATTACCGGTCCCATGTGGGCTACCTGCGGGTCTTGCATTGCCCTGCCAACTATCGTTTCAAAGTCTGTTTCAGTCATTTTCATGGAGTATCTGTTCGTCAATCAGGGTTGTGTTACGCCCAACCCGTTTGAGGTCGCGGCAGGCTTTGTGTTTGCCGGCCAGCCTGAGTGGTCTGCCAACATCGTGAATGTCATCAAGAATGTCTTGTAGTGGACGTGCTGTATGGGTGAATTCAATGGTGCCGAACGGGGTGTTGAATTCGCCTTTTCGGCCGGTGGTCATAACGGTCAACCGCATTGGTATCTGTGAAATTACACCATGCTCAGATAGCGCGGATTCCAGGCTGATGTAGCTGTATTCACCTCGGCGCAGTGCTCTGGCAATCTGTTCCAGTGTGTGGACATAGCCGTTGCCGGACAGCGCATTGACGTAAATTCCAGGGGCTGCTCGCATGAGTATGCCGCTTTTGACCAGTCTCCCCAGTCCGGCTTGCAGGGTGCGTGAGCTGCGTTCAGGAAACAGGGTGGCCAGATCCCGGTGTGTGAATACTTGTCTGCCCTGCCGGTCCTGGGCCATTAGTTGACGAATGGCATGTATCTGCTTCATGTTATTTAATCTTTTCTCTCATTAATATGTGTGGTTATTGTCCACTTGTCTGGCAGTATATACTGTATCTGGCCGTTGCAATACGGGAGTTTGGGCTTGTGGATGGGTAGTGCGGTTTCCGGCAGGTTATTTGTTGCGGGGTCTGGAGCGCTGCGCAGGGGTCGCCGAATCCATGGCGCGGTGGCCAATGTCGGTGCGGTGGTATGCGTTTGGCCAGTGGATCTTTTTGACGCTCTGGTAGGCGGTGGTGGCGGCTTTTTGCAGCGTTTTGCCGAGCGCTGTGACGCATAGTACGCGACCGCCGGCAGTTGTTGTGTGGTCGCCTTCCATGCGGGTGCCGGCATGAAATATGCGTGTGCTGTCGTTTTCGATTTGGTCCAGGCCGTGGATGGTGTCGCCGGTGTCGTAGTGGTCCGGATAGCCGCCGGCGGCCATGACGACGCCGAGGGCGGCGCGTTCGTCCCAGTGAATGGTGCTGTCGGCCAGGGTGCCGTCTATGGCGGCGTTGCACAGGTCGATCAGGTCGGTTTGCAGGCGCAGCATCAGTGGTTGTGTTTCCGGGTCGCCCAGTCGGCAGTTGTATTCGAGTACGCGGGGCTGACCTTTGGCGTCTATCATCAGGCCGGCATAGAGGAATCCACGGTAGCGGTTGCCTTCGGCATTCATGCCTTTTACTGTCGGTATCATTATTTCTTCCATGATGCGTTCGTGCATGGCCTGGTCCACGAGGGGTACCGGTGAGCAGGCACCCATGCCGCCGGTGTTTGGCCCGCGGTCGCCGTTGTCGCGTGCCTTGTAGTCTTGTGAGGCGGCCAGCGGCAGGATGTGTTCGCCATCCACAATGGCGGTGAAGCTGATTTCGGTACCGGTCAGGTATTGTTCGATGATGATCTGGCTGCCGGCTTCGCCAAACCGGTTGCCGTCCAGCATGGCACCGGTCGCCGCTATGGCCTGTTCTTCGGTCTGTGCCACGATCACGCCTTTGCCGGCGGCCAGGCCGTCTGCCTTGATGACGAGCGGGGCTCCTGTCTTTTTGATGTGGGCTATGGCGCGCGCCGCATCGGTGTAGTGCCGGTATTCGGCGGTCGGTATTTTGTGCCGCTTGAGAAAGTCTTTGGCAAAAATTTTGGAGCCTTCCAGGCGCGCCGCTTGTCGGTCCGGCCCGAAAATTTTCAGGCCGGCTGCCTCAAAGTCGTTGACGATGCCCGCTACCAGCGGCGCTTCCGGTCCGACGATTGTCAGGTCGATCTCTTCGCGCAGCGCAAAACCTTTCAGGGCGGCGGTGTCGTGTGCCTGAATGGCTATGTTTTCCATGCCGGGCTCGTGCGCTGTGCCGGCATTGCCCGGCGCGACGTAAATTGCTTGTGCTGCATCGGATTGCGCCGCTTTCCATGCCAGGGCATGTTCGCGGCCGCCATTACCTATGATCAGTATTTTCATTCGGCTGTCCCATTGTCTGGTTGTATCGCGGCATTATAGGTGAATTATTCCGGTTCGTCCGCTCAGTCCGTTCAGGATCGCAGGCCGGTGCCGATGGTGTTTCTGTTCGCCGGCGGTGCGTTTTTTATGGGAGTTATATTTAATCGTACAAAAAATCGGTTCATTCAAGCAGTCCCTTGATGATATCGACGGTTTCCACATTACCAACCTTGATATATAAGTCATAACCCAACTACCCTGTTCACTTTATACTTATTGGTGAGGCATATCCGTATGGCTGTCTGGAAAGTTAATTGTATGGAGAATGAATATCCGGGCATGTGGCAACGCTGGTTCTTGAATCAGTGTGTCGCTGTTGGCTGGAAAGGTTCGTGGGGGTATAAATGGCGATTTCGGCGGAAAACAGTGAAAAACCGCTCATCATAACCTTGCTGATTTTGCTGCATGAGTCCCATTTATTCTCCTGATGGTATGACCAGATCACATTTTGATGTTTTATCTCCTGCGCAACGGGAAATATGGCCGCATTTGAGTGGTGCTGTGCCCGACAATTTTGTGCTCTATGGGGGTACGGCGATCACGCTCCATTTGGGTCATCGTCCAAGCCGGGATTTCGATTTTTTTACAGGTCAGCCGTTCTCGCCCGATGAACTCAAGGATCATTTGGTTACGTTCCCTGATTCTGAAATACAGCAACATCTCGAAAATAGCCTGACCCTGTCAGTCCCTGTGCGCGATGATGTTGTGAGAATGAGTTTTTTCGGGGGGTTGCCTCTGGCCCATATACATGAACCGTCACAGACAGAGAACGGCCTCCAAGTTGCCTCACTGCCTGATTTGCTTGGCACAAAGTGCAAAGTAGTCATGGATAGAGCCGATATCAAAGATTATCTGGACATCATTGCCATTCTGAAAGAAACAGACCTGACGCTTACCTATGGTATCGCGGCCGCTGTTGCCATCTACGGGGAGTCGTTTGTGCCGCTCTCATCCTTGAAGGCGCTATCCTATACTTCGGATCTGTCAGCGATGTTATCTGATGCAGATTTGGCATTGATCCAGAAGGCCGTGACAGAGGTAGCACTGGATAATCTTCCGGTGTTAGAACCGCTGGGACCAATTGGAGAGCATACTCCTTCCTGTGACAGGCCAGCATACGGACCGAAATGAAGAGCATGAATCTGGATTTGGTTGCAAAGCGCATCAATTGGTACATGCCACCGGCAGAGGTGCTTGCCAACCCTCGTCTGTTTCTTTGTCAGGTTATGGCTCGCGGCGCAGCGGCTGATATCGTGACTGTGCAGCAGTATTATGACAAGGATGCGTTTATTGATGCCTACAGACATGCTCCGCCGGGCCTGTTCGACAACCCGTCCTGGGCTTATTGGGGACTTGTACTGTTGGGTAGTCCTGAGGCATTGCCACGCCCGGTTCGTTTCC
This sequence comes from Gammaproteobacteria bacterium, assembly GCA_022825085.1. GTDB lineage: Bacteria > Pseudomonadota > Gammaproteobacteria > JAJDYQ01 > JAJDYQ01 > JAJDYQ01. The sequence goes on along the minus strand of JAJDYQ010000099.1, from coordinate 8,935 downwards.
CTGATGCGACCTGTAATAGCTGGCGGGGACAAAGTGCAGGACGTTGGGATTGAGGTTGCACAAAACAGGGGGGCGGATTGGGTGGCTGCCTCACGGATGCGCGAAATAGCTCGGCGACTACACCCGATCAGGCAGGTAATCCGTCTGTTACGCCTCAAGATTTTGGTCAGGCTGATCATAGCTTTACATTACAGGCAGTGATGGAGTTGCAAAAAAGCACTGGTCAGTTAATCAGTCGTGTTGAGTCATTGAAAGATGTCGTCGAAAAACAGGAATCCAGAGGAAACGGCCATCACACACGAAAAACAGATAAAAAAATGGAAGCGTCAGTGGAAGCCCGTCATTCCTGCGAAAGAAAGCCCGTCATTCCTGCGAAAGCAGGAATCCAGAAGATGGAGTTGATTGAAAAGAGCAATCCAGAGTGGGTGGATTCATATGGAGAATTGGTTTGAATGGATTCCTGCTTTCGCAGGAATGACAGAGGTGCAGCCGGGGATGGCAGGGGCGCAGCCAGGGATGACAGAGGGGCAGCCGGGGATGGCAGGGGCGCAGCCGGGGATGACAGAGGGGCAGCCGGGGATGGCAGGGGCGCAGCCGGGGATGACAGAGGCGCAGCCGGGGATGACAGAGGCAGCCGGGGATGACAGAGGCACAACCAGGAATGACGGAGGCGCAGCCGGGGATGGCAGGCGCAGCCAGAGATGACAGAGGTGCAGCCGGGGATGGCAGGGGCAGCCGGGAATGACGAGGCAGTCAGTTCAGGGAGGACGAACGTCAAAGCCCGTCATTCCTGCGAAAGCAGGAACCGTCATTCCCGTGAAAGCAAGAACCGTCATTCCTGCGAAAGCAGGAACCGTCATTCCTGCGAAAGCAGGAATCCAGAAGATGGAGTTGATTGAAAAAAGCAATCCAGAATGGGGGGATTCATATGGAGAATTGGTTTGAGTGGATTCCTGCTTTCGCTGGAATGACAGAGGCACAGCCGGGAATGACAGAGGCACAGCCGGGGATGACAGAGGCACAGCCGGGGATGACAGAGGCGCAGCCGGGGATGGCAGGGGCGCAGCCGGGGATGGCAGAGGCAGCCAGGGATGACAGAGGCACAGCCAGGAATGACGGAGGCGCAGCCGGGGATGGCAGGGGCGCAGCCGGGGATGGCAGAGGGGCAGCCGGGGATGACAGAGGGGCAGCCTGATGAATGGTTAATCTCATGCCATGTACTAGCATTACGCCAATAATATTGGCAACTAATCTGGATAATTCCCTTTTTTATGGCAGTGGCCGGCCGGTTTTTTCCGGTCGAAAAATAAAAAATTTGAGGACGGTGAAGTTGACCAGTGCGGTCAGACCGGTCGCGACTATAAATGCACCGGCTATGCCGGTCTTTTGTTCTTTGCCCAGTATCTCCAGCATCAGGGTGTTGGTCAGGTTGTTGATGATGAATGTCATTATATATAGTCCGGCAAAGGCTGCCATGCGCCGGCGGGAGCCACGGGTGGAGAATGTCCAGCGCCGGTGGCCGTTGTAGGCAACGCTGAGGGCGGCCATAAATCCACATGCCTTGGCCGGCGAGAAGTCCATGCCCAGGTAGAGCATCAGCGCATACACCGATGAGTCCACTACGGTGGCCGTTAGTCCGGTCACAATGAAGCGTCTTAGCTGGGTTGGAAGGTGCCGTTCTGTCATGTCGGTGCGCTGTTTAGGGCCGGGTTGTTTGTCTTGTTTGTGGCCGATCTGCCGTCAGCTTGCAGCGATTGACTGCGAAACTGGTTGTTTTCCATGTTTTGCTGGACATTCATTTGTCATTCGTCCATAATCCGTTATCCAGTCGGCAGGCAGTTGCGGGGGAAATCGTGTCAATGGCTAAAATCCAGGTGTTGAATGGACCTAATCTGAATTTACTCGGTACGCGGGAACCGCAATATTATGGTCCGCATACGCTGGATGATGTGGTGCGGTCCCTGACGGCCGAGGCGGATGTTCTGGGTTATCGCCTTGAGCATTTTCAGTCAAACTCGGAGGCCGCTTTGATTAATTGTCTGCATGAGGCAGCACTGGGTGATGTCCATTTTTTGATTATCAATCCGGCTGCCTTTACTCATACCAGTGTGGCTTTGAGGGATGCGGTGGTGGCCGTCGATATCCCTTTTGTCGAGGTGCATTTGTCCAATATCCATGCACGGGAGGCGTTTCGACATGCGTCCTTTTTTTCGGATGTTGCGGTGGGTGTGATCACGGGCCTGGGGGTGACGGGTTATTCGCTCGCCTTGCAGGCGGCCGATGTGTATTTGAAAAGTCATCGCGAAACGGGAGAATAATTGTGGATATACGTAAGGTCAAGAAGTTGATCGAGTTGCTGGAGGAGTCCGGCATCGCTGAAATTGAAATCCATGAGGGTGAGGAGTCGATCAGAATCAGTCGCTATTCCGCGGCTCCGGCTGTGTCTCCCCTGGCAGCGGCCCCGGTGCAGGCGACGCCGGCTGCCGATGTCGGTCGCCCGGCCAGGGATGCGGACGGGTCTTCTGAGCATATGGTGCGCTCGCCGATGGTCGGCACTTTTTATGCCGCACCTGCACCCGACGCCAAACCGTTCACCGCGGTCGGCGAGAGTGTCGCGGTCGGCGATACGCTTTGTATCGTCGAGGCCATGAAGATGTTGAATCAAATCGAGGCGGATAAGGCCGGGGTGATCAAGACGATCCTGGTCGATAACGGACAGCCGGTTGAGTTTGGGCAGCCGCTGTTTGTCATTGATTAGCTGTCATGCCCGACAAGATTCTTATTGCCAATCGGGGCGAAATCGCGCTGCGTGTGTTGCGTGCCTGCCGTGCCATGGGTATCAAAACCGTGGCCGTCCATTCTACGGTTGACCGCGATCTGAAGCATGTCCGCCTCGCCGATGAGAGCGTTTGTATCGGCGGGCCTCCTTCCGCTGAGAGTTATCTGAATATGCCGGCTTTAATCAGTGCTGCCGAGGTGACCGATGCCGTGGCTATTCATCCCGGTTACGGGTTTCTCGCCGAAAACGCGGATTTCGCCGAGCAGGTTGAGTCCAGCGGCTTTGTTTTTATCGGCCCGCGTCCGGATACTATTCGCTTGATGGGGGATAAGGTTTCCGCCATCCGAACCATGATTGAGGCCGGTATCCCGACTGTTCCGGGTTCCGATGGCCCGCTGGGGGAGGATGACCGGCAGTGTATCGAGGTGGCACGGAAAATCGGCTATCCGGTTATTATCAAGGCAGCCGCCGGCGGCGGCGGCCGCGGTATGCGGGTTGTTCATACCGAGTCCAATCTGTTAAGTGCTGTTGCCATGACCCGCACCGAGGCGGGTTCGGCATTCGGTAGTGATACGGTCTATATGGAGAAGTATCTGGAAAAACCGCGCCATATCGAGGTGCAGGTGATGGCCGATACGCATGGTAATGCGATCCATCTGGCCGACCGCGATTGTTCTGTGCAGCGCCGCCATCAGAAGGTCGTGGAGGAGGCACCGGCTCCCGGTATCAGTACAGAGGTGCGCGAGAAAATCGGCAGGCTTTGTGTGGATGCCTGTCAGGCTATCGGTTATCGCAGCCTCGGTACCTTTGAGTTTTTGTATGAGAATGGTGAGTTTTATTTTATCGAGATGAATACCCGTGTGCAGGTCGAGCATCCTGTCACCGAGATGGTGACCGGTGTCGATATTGTCCGTGAGCAGATCCGAATATCGGCCGGTGAGGCATTGTCTTATGGTCAGTCGGATATTGTGGTGCGGGGCCATGCCATTGAGTGCCGTATCAATGCGGAAGACCCCGATACGATGTTGCCTTGTCCGGGACTGGTCGCTAATTATCACGCGCCCGGCGGCCCCGGCATACGTATGGATTCTCATTTGTATAGTGGCTATCGGGTACCCCCCCATTATGATTCTCTGGTCGGCAAGCTGGTTGCCTGCGGCGATAGCCGCGAGGAGGCTCTGGCGCGTCTGGATGTTGCCCTCAGCGAAACGGTTATCGATGGCATTAAGTGTAATATCCCTTTGCAGCGCGATATTATTAATGATGCCGCCTTCCGGCAGGGCGGGGTCGATATTCATTATCTGGAGAAAAAGCTGGAGTTGGCCTGATGGCAGGCAGCCATTCTATGTGCGGGATGTTTTATTCCGCTTTGTTCTGAGCACCATGCAAACCCGGTGTCCTTCCTGTGAAACTATTTTTCGGCTGCCCGAAGAGCAGTCCAATGCGACTTCGGGGGTGATGCAGTGCGGTATCTGTCATCATTATTTTGACGCTTTTGCTGCCCGCATCGATAAGCCTGACCGCCGAAGCAGCGCCCATGCCATTAAGGATGTATTGGTTGAAAAAAGCCGTGAGCTGGCCGCCAGAGATTTATTCACATCCCTGAAAGGCGCTTATGTGCATGCGCCATCCGGCACTTCATGGTGGGCTACTACGCTCTGGTCTGTGTTAATACTGCTTTGCCTGACGGCAATGCTGGCTCAATTGGCCTGGTTTTATCGTATGCCGTTGTCTGACAGGGAGGAGTTGCGGCCTTATGTGTTAATGGCCTGTGAACGGCTTCCCTGCGATCTGAGGGAGAGGTCTGATCGGACTCAGATAGAGTTGTTGAGCCGCGATGTGCGTTCTCATCCCGCTATTCAGGGGGTGTTGCTGATCACTGCCACATTTATTAATCATGCCGATTTTGAGCAGCCTTATCCCAGGGTTGGCCTGCAATTATTGAATCTGACCGGGGAGGTTGTCGCATACCGGCATTTTGAGCCGGTGGAGTATCTGAACAGGGGGTATCAGGAACCGGCTTTAATGGATATCGATGTGCCGGTAACGATGATCATGGAGGTTGTCGATCCGGGCCGGGAGACGGTTTCTTACCGGTTTGATTTTTTATGAAATCATGTAAAATGCAGTCCGTCTTGTAACAGCAACGGCTGCTGCCGTTCAGTCGTCTTCGCAGGATGTTTTTTTGGGGTGTTAAATACAGGTTGAAACTGACAGCATGGATTTTCAAGAAAAACCGAATCAGATCGCGAATACCAGCGGGGATGCGCAACATGAGCCTCTGGCCAGTACGGTCAAAAAGGGGTTGCAGCTTTATTTCAGCAGCCTTGACGGGCATGAACCCACTTCTGTCTATAAAATGGTTATGACTGAGGTGGAGCTTCCCATATTTGAAGCTGCCATGGAGTATGTCAACGGCAATCAGAGCCGCGCCGCCCGCATACTGGGTGTTTCCAGAAGCACTTTGAGGAAGAAGATCAAGCTTTATGGCCTTGATTAGGGCTGCATATCGTTGAATCTGGCGGGCGTCACCGTTGCTCCGCCATTGTCTTTTCCTGCCTTGTCATATACCGCGATATCGCTTGCGGTTTGGCAGGCCACATTGTTCCGGTATAATCCGCAGCCTGTCTGAATTACACCGGAAATCTGTATGTCCCGTCCTGTCAAACGCGCCCTGCTCAGTGTCTCGGATAAAACGGGAATTGTCGAGTTCGCGGCGGCTCTTGTGGAGCATGGTATAGAGATTCTTTCCACCGGCGGAACGGCTGCCTTGCTGAAAAACAGCGGTGTCGCTGTGCAGGATGTGTCCGCCTGTACCGGTTTCCCCGAAATGATGGACGGGCGTCTGAAAACCCTGCATCCGATGATTCATGGCGGGTTGCTGGGCCGCCGTGGCATCGATGATGCCGTGATGCTGGAGCATGGCATCGAGGCGATCGATCTCGTGGTCGTCAATCTTTATCCGTTTGAGCAGGCTGTCGCCCGTGAAGATGGCTCGTTGGCGGTGGCCATTGACAACATTGATATTGGTGGCCCGGCCATGTTAAGGGCCGCTGCCAAGAATTATGCCGATGTTACGGTTGTGGTGGAGGTCGGTGATTACGGGCGCGTGCTCGATGAGCTGGTCAGTGGCAACGGGCTGACTTCGGAGGCACTTCGTTATGAGTTGGCAAGCAGGGCTTTTGCCCATACGGCACGCTATGATGCCGCTATATCGAATTATCTGGGCAGCCGGAATCAGCACGGCGAGGCAGGCGATTTTCCCGTAACTCTGACCGTTCAGTTCAAACACCGGCAGGGTATGCGTTATGGCGAAAATCCGCATCAAAAGGCGGCCTTTTATGTGGACCATGATGTGCCCGCCGGCAGTGTGGCATCGGTCAGGCAGTTACAGGGCAAGGAGTTGTCATTCAATAATATCGGTGATACGGATACCGCCCTGGCGTGCGTCAGGCAGTATGAGACGCCCGCCTGTGTCATCGTCAAGCACGCCAATCCGTGCGGCGTGTGTGCTGCTGATGATATTGTGACGGCCTATGAACGGGCTTACAGCACTGACCCGGAGTCGGCCTTCGGCGGTATTATTGCCTTTAATCGTGAGCTGGATGAGGCCACTGTTGTCACTATCATGGAGCGGCAGTTTGTCGAGGTCATGGTCGCTCCATCGGTTAGTGCCGGTGCGCAAAAGGCCGCTGCCGCTAAAGGTAATATACGCCTGCTCACCTGCGGCTGTGCCGATGGTTGTCCGACTGGACTGGATTACAGGCGGGTCAGTGGCGGGTTGCTGGTGCAGGACGTTGACCTGGCGTTGTATGGTGAGCTGAGGGTGGTCACGGAGCGTGAGCCGTCTGCACAGGAAATGGCCGATTTGTTGTTTAGCTGGAAGGTGGCGCGGTTTGTCAAGTCGAATGCGATTGTGTATGGCCGGGACAGTATGACTATTGGTGTGGGTGCCGGCCAGATGAGTCGCGTCAATTCGGCTCGCATCGCTGCTATTAAAGCCGAACAGGCCGGCCTGGAGGTGCCGGGTTCGGTGATGGCCTCGGATGCCTTCCTGCCGTTCCGGGATGGCATTGACAGCGCCGCCAGCGCCGGTGTCTCAGCCGTTATTCAGCCCGGTGGTTCTGTGCGGGATGAGGAGGTGGTGGCAGCAGCCAATGACCATGGCATGGCCATGGTGTTGACGGGTATGCGCCATTTTCGGCATTGATATGGCAGCGGCTGTCAGCAGGTGCCGCCTGCCCGCAGGCTGCCCTATCACTCCGGGTGTATAATGGATACCAGTCGATATAGGCACGACAGGCCGGAGTCCGATATACCGTATTCGGTGCGGCGCAGTTCACGCGCCCGATATATGCGGATCAATGCCCGCCGCGACAAAGGTATTGAGGTCGTTATTCCGAAACGGATGCCGCTGAGTTGTGTCGCTCCCTTTGTGCAGCAGCATCGTCACTGGATCGCGGCACAGGTTGAGCGGCTGGGCCTGGATCGACCTGTCGCGTTGCCAGCGGCGATCTGTCTCGCGGCTGTCCGTGAGCATTGGTCGGTGGAGTATCGGTTTGGTTGCAGCAGGAGTTGGCAGTGTCTGGAGGTGTCTGTCCGTCATTTGCAGATCCGGGGGCCGGTGGAGGATGTCGAGGCGTGTCTGTGTGTGTTGCATCGCTGGCTGCGAAAACAGGCTCGCCGGTTTCTGCCCGCCCTGCTCGACGAGATCAGCCGGAGGTGTGGCCTGGATTATCAAAGGGTCAGCATCCGCAGCCAGAAAAGCCGCTGGGGCAGTTGCTCTTCGAAAGGTTGTATCAGTCTGAATGACCGGTTGATGTTGTTGCCTTTTGAGTTGGTGGAGTATGTGTTGATCCATGAGTTGTGCCATACCCGGCATTTGAATCATTCACCGGAGTTCTGGGCACTGGTCGCAAGCTATCAACCAGATTATCGGTATCTGGACAGGCAGTTGGGGCGTGTTCAGAGTGAGTTGCCGGGATGGGTTTGAGAGGGGTTTCATGCTGCGTTGATGGCTTGCAGCGGTCGGTGTTTTAGTCGGTACGGGCATGGACATTATTACACATGGACATTATTACACAGGGAATTGCCGGTGCTGTGCTGGCGCAGGCCGGTGCCGACCGGCAAAAAGGCATGGCGACCGCGATCGGCTTCGCGGCCGGTCTGTTGCCCGATGCGGATGTGTTGATACGTTCTGCCGATGATCCGCTGCTGGCCCTGGAGTTTCATCGGCAGTTTTCCCATTCATTGTTGTTTATCCCTGTCGGCGGGTTGATCGCGGCTTTGTTGTTGTGGCCGTTTGTACGCAGGCATTCGGGTTTTTTGCGTCTCTATCTGTATGCCTTGTCCGGTTACAGCGCCGGCGGTATTCTGGATGCCTGTACCAGTTTCGGTACGCAGTTGTTGTGGCCATTCAGCGATGCGCGTATTGCCTGGAGTCTGGTGCCGGTTGTTGACCCGCTATTGTCGCTGTCTCTGTGCGCCCTGCTTGTGGCTGGCTGGCGCAGGCGTCAACGCATATATCCGATCACCGCTATCGGGTTTGCTCTGGTCTATCTGGCATTGGCGCATGCTCAGCAGCAGGCGTCCTATGCGGTACAGCAGCAGCTTGCCGAGGCACGTGGCCATATTATTGAGCAGTCTGTTGTGAAACCAACTCTGGGTAATATTGTTTTGTGGCGCAGTGTCTATCGGTACGGTGAACGGTATCATGTCGATGCCATTCGGGTCGGCTTCGATGGTAGTATCAGGGTGTTTGAGGGGCAGTCTGTGGCTCGCTACAGGCCGGATGTGTCCGGGCATACGCGGTTGTCGCAGCAGTCTGTGGATATTGCCCGCTTTAACAAACTTTCTCAGGGTTATCTTGTCCGACATCCTGATGAGGAGCATGTTATCGGTGATATACGTTATGCCATGCTGCCTGACAGTGTGTCTCCATTGTGGGGCATCCGCCTTGATTCGGGCAGTCCGGATTCGCATGTCGATGAGGTGACTTTCAGAAAAACCGATGCCGAAACCCGCAGGTTGTTTTTCGGTATGCTGCTTGATAAACAGAGTGTCCACAGTCAAAACTGAGGTGGTGTCGATGAAAGAAAAAATGTTTTTTATGGTTCTGTTGCTGGCGTCAACCGTTGTCAGCGCCGAGTCTCTGGA
>JAJDYQ010000006.1 GCA_022825085.1 Gammaproteobacteria bacterium | reverse complement strand
CTTCCGAATTATCAGGCGGCGAACGTCAGAGGGCAGCCATTGCGCGTGCGCTGGTCACTCTACCGTCATGTGTACTGGCCGATGAGCCAACAGGTAATCTGGACAACAAAACGGCAAACGATGTTTATGAAGTATTTTTGGAATTAAATCGGGAATTCGACATCAGTTTACTGATGGTCACTCATGATGAGAGTATGGCCTCACGTATGAACAGGGTAGTACGCTTGTGTGGTGGAGCACTGACCAGCCAATAAATCAGATAGAAAGATTGTTACCCTCGTGCTTTTTCCTTCGTCGATAACGTTTCAACCTGATATGCAGCAAGCGTGAAAACCGCTCACTCCACAGCAGCTTTATCATGAAAAAGCCGGTGACCGAGCTGGCAGTCGCCAGTACCAAACAACCGATCAAAAAAGGCTCTCCAATGGTTTGCAACTCCCTCACAAACCACTCATAGCTGGGCTCGAATTGAAATTGTCCCGCACTATCACCAGTGAGCCATGTGCCAACGATATAGGCAGAATAGAACATCGGCGTCATGGTGACCGGGTTTGTGACCCATACCAGAAGTACAGAAAGCGGCAGGTTGACGCGCACAGCGGTCGCGATGAAGGCAGCAATAAGCATCTGGAAAGGCATGGGAATCCAGGCGCTGAAGAAACCTACGGCAAATGCGCCGGATACAGAACGCCTGTTCAAATGAAACAGATAGGGATCATCCAGTAACCGGCCAAATATATGCAAGGAATGATGTTCACGTATTTCCGCATATTTGACGATAAACCAGTTAAGTACTTTTAAGCGCATACCATAGTTTTATGCAGTTGGGTTAAAACTATCATTCTCTCATAATTAACGATATTCATGTCAGCTTTATGTCGAGCATGATACATAAAGTGATTCCAGCCTTTGCTGCCGGCATATTTTTAACCACATACCTGCCGTATTTACCGCAAAGTGACTGGCTACCGTTACTGCTGCCAGTACTACTGTTTTTCGGGTACTGGTGTCATTGGCCTTTTGCAAAGATGCTGCTGGCAGCGATCATGGGTTCTATCTGGCTCATGGCCTGCGTACAGTGGTTTTCTCCACCGGCGTTACCTCCCAAACTGGAAGGCCAGACAATCAATGTAACCGGGATAATCAAGTCAATCCCGAAAAATCAAGCAAAACGCAGTCGATTTGATTTACAAATTCTGGATACTCAGGGTTCTGACTGGAAAGCAAATGTCAGATTGAACTGGTATTCGCCCAAACTACCATTGTCTGCGGGTCAGGTTTGGCGCATGGCGATTAAGCTGAAACGCCCTCATGGTTTTTCCAATCCAGGTGGCCTTGACTATGAAGGATGGCTTTTTGAGCGCAACATAGCAGCTACCGGATATGTACATCATGCACATCAGGCCGTGTTGCTGGAGCAGCAGGCGACTCTGAATTACCAGCGTCAGCTGCTCGCGCAGCAGTTGTTGTCACTGTTCCAATCACAGGATGTGGCTGGACTGCTGATCGCTCTGGTGACCGGCGACAGGCAGTATATCTCACCGTCACAATGGCAGGCATTGCAACGTACTGGAACCATTCATTTAATGGCAATTTCAGGCCTGCATATCGGATTGATCTTCGCGCTATTCTATTGGACAGGAAAGCAGCTCTGGCGCTGCTACCCACAGCTTTGCCTGTATAGGCCGGCGCAGGATATGGCGATAATAAGTGGCTTGTTAGCGGCATCGGCCTATGCTGCACTGGCAGGCTTTTCCATTCCAACACAACGTGCGCTGGTCATGCTCGCTGTCGTCGTACTCGGCTTATTAATGAGAAGATCCGTATCTCCCCTGACCGTCCTGCTGATAGCCCTGTTGGTGGTATTACTGATTGATCCTCTATCCATACTCAATACCGGCTTCTGGCTATCTTATACCGCAGTTGCCATTATCTACCTTGTATTGACAGACAAATCCGAACAAAAGTTAGTTGGTAAAATCAAACAGTTAGCCTGGCTACAGCTTGCCCTGGCTATCGGCTTAATGCCACTGACCCTCGTTTTTTTTCATCAGTTTTCCCTGATAGCACCACTGGTCAATCTGTTTGCAGTACCCTGGGTGGGAATATTGATCGTGCCCATGCTGGTATTGCTGGTAATTATCGAGTTTACTTTTCACGGACTGGCCGGTTACGTATCCGATGCGGTCATATTTATGATGTCGCTGCTCTGGAAATTCATAGAGCTGCTGGCCGGAACCGAGTATGCCGTAATGCGACTGCCGGCACTGATCTCATATAATCTGATCACAGCACTACCCGGGCTGATCATTCTTTACAGATTTCGACATTATCGTTTTGCCATAGCAGGGTTACTGTTTTTCATCCCCTGGTCAATTCTTGTTGAAAATCCTTTAGATGAAGGAGAGTTACAGATTGATTTCCTTGATGTTGGTCAGGGACTGTCGGTTGTGGTCCGCACACACAGGCATGTATTGCTGTATGATGCAGGTTTTCGCGCAGGAGAACATTTTGATATTGGACGCATGGTTATACTGCCTTATCTATGGCACGAGGGAATTACACATATTCACCGGGTAATACTGAGCCATGATGACAAAGACCACACCGGCGGATATAAAGCAGTGGTTGATGAGGTGATGACAGACTCACTGACCGTTATGCCGGGCTCTGAATTCAAGGACCGATATCCATATTCACAGGTATGCCAAACCGGCCAGAAATGGCACTGGGACGGTGTGGACTTTGATATTCTCTACCCGACTGCTGCGGCACAAAACAACCATAAGATGAGCAAAAATAACCGCTCCTGCGTTTTACGCATTCGCCATAAAGGTAGAACGATCCTGTTGACCGGCGACATTGAGGCGCGTGCTGAGCGGGAAATAGCCGCCCTGTATGGGGAACATCTGAAAGCCGATGTAATATCGGCCCCACACCATGGCAGCGCGACCTCTTCGACACAAGTCTGGCTGAATAGTGTCCGACCAGAATATGTGGTTTATTCAGTGGGCTACAGGAATCGTTTTCGGTTCCCTGCAAAAGAAGTCATACAGCGTTACCGTGCGTTGTCAACGCAGCAGCTGCGCAATGATGAGTCCGGCATGGTTCGTTTTATCTTTTACGGTAATGGCAAAATGGACAGGCCCCATGAATACCGCCGGGACAAGAAGAGATTCTGGCATTATGTGCCAGTCAACGATAAATAAAGTATCATTCGGTTTTTGTTGAGAAAACACCCCATTCAGGATCAAGGAAGCAATATGTTTGAGATAATCAAGGCCGGTGGTTGGGTTATGCTTCCCATCATTTTATGCTCCATCGTGGCATTTGCCATTATTGCCGAGCGCTTTTGGAGTTTACAGAAAAAGCGGGTTATCCCACCCAATCTGGTGGCCGATGTATGGGCTGGCTTCAATGATAAGTCTTTTGATCAGGAAGCATTGGCATCCTTGAAACAAGGTTCATCCCTTGGGCGTGTGCTTGCCGCCGGTCTGGTCAATTTGCAACATGAACGTGAAATCATGAAAGAAGCGATTGAAGAGACCGGTCGTCATGTCGTACATGAGCTTGAACGATTCCTCAATACACTAGGCACTATTGCATCAATCAGCCCACTACTGGGTTTGCTTGGTACCGTCATCGGAATGATCAAGGTATTCAGCACAATAACAACAGCCGGCGTCGGAGAT
>JAJDYQ010000044.1 GCA_022825085.1 Gammaproteobacteria bacterium | reverse complement strand
ATACCCAGAGTTGGTGTTTCCTAGATGAGGCCGACAACGAAATAAGAGGCAGGGAGGGAATGATTAAAGAACTCCGTCATCTAAGGCCGTTCTTTTTTCTGCCAGCTTTGCGCACGGCTAAGGAACAGTTTAGCGGACAGTCCACCTACTGGGCATCATTCCTGAAAAACAAGGACATCAACGATGCTACACGGCAGGAGCTGGAAGAAGAGCTTTCGCAGATCAACCAGAAGATTGTGGATGCTCATCCGAGTTTCAACGATGTAACAGAGGAGGTTAAACGTGTTTCTGATTTTTTTGTAACCGTTAGGCAGACCGATGCGGTAACTGTCGATCCGATACCAACAGATGCTTACAAGGTGCTCAGGCATACTCACATGAGTCTGTTAACAGCATCCGGTGCCAAGCTCCCGATCCACAGCCATGGCGAGGGGACGCAGAGCCTATCCGTTTTGCTCCTGTTCATGGCTTACCTCAAGACACGCCTTCAAGCCGATATCGATGGGCAGGCTGAACCGATCATTGCCATTGAGGAACCGGAGGCGCATCTGCATCCCAATGCTGTCCGAGCAATGTGGTCACTGCTGGATAAATTGCCTGGTCAGAAGATCGTGGCGACGCATTCGGGCGACATTTTGTCAGAGGTTCTTGTTCAAAGACTCCGAAGGATAAACCGTAAAGATAATACCACTGACTGCAAGGCCATCCCTAATGAACTATTGTTAGATAATAAAATGCGCCTTTTCAATCACCATGTTCGGCGGAATCGTGGTGAATTACTGTTTGCCCGGTGTTGGCTGATGGTAGAAGGCGAAACGGATGTCTCGGTTTTCGCTGAATGTGCAGCAATCCTAGGGATCGATCTTCACAGAAAGGGAGTCCGAATTGTAGAGTGCAGCCAAGCTGGAGGCACTGACATCTTCATAAAGGTAGCTGATGCACTAGGTATCCACTGGCATTTAGTTGCAGATAACGACGATGGTGGTCAGACATACATCCAATCCGCAAAGAATCTCTTGGAAGGTAGACCTGAAAGGGAGCATATATCCCTTCTGAATTATCGTAATATGGATGTTCTTCTCTGCTACTGTGGTTATGGAGAACCATACCGGGATGGGGTTGGTCGCCAGAAAGAGGCGGAACTCGAAGAGCTGGAAATCGATAGTATCGAGTATTGGGAGAAGATCTACGAGATCATCTGCAACAAGAGGGGGTTCTCCAAGCCGGAAGCCGCTTTGAGGTCTATCTTTGATATGAAAACAGCGGGCCCCGGCGGCGTACCCGGTGAACTAAAGGATATTCTCGACAGAGTCATTTCCTTGGGGGAACCGAACCCATGACAATCACCATTGATGGGCTAAACGCCAACCAGAGACAAGCCGTGGAATGGGGCGAGGGACCTTTATTGGTGTTGGCGGGCCCCGGTTCAGGCAAGACGGCCGTTCTGACTTTACGTATTGCCCATTTGATTAAGAATAGCCCTGATAAAAGCTTTCGAATTCTGGGACTTGCATTCACGGTCAAGGCAGCAAACGAGATGCGGAATCGCATTGGCGAAATCACTGAAGGTGAAGAGTCGCGCCGCATCAAGCCCTGCACATTCCACTCATTTTGTGCGGACCTGCTACGTCAGCATGGAAGCCATTTGGGGTTGAAGCCAGACTTCTCCGTCATTACTGACGAAAAAGATCGCCTTGCGATTCTCAGCGAAATGGTGGCTAGTAATGAATTTGAGATCGACAATCCCGAGGATTATTTGAAGAAAATAGACATCATGTTCACACGTGGGATAACAGTCGATGAACTACCTGATCATTTCGATCTTGGGCGCGAAGACATATGTCCGGCACTACAGAATGTGTTTAAAAGCTATCTGGACAGATTAATCAAAGAGAACCAACTCGACTTTGGTTCAATGCTTCACTTCACCCGGGAACTACTCGCATCAAAACCACGTATTGTAAGGCAGGTTAGGATGGTCTATCCATACATTTGTGTCGATGAATTTCAGGATACAAACCTCGCGCAATACAAGGTGCTGCGACTGATCGCCCCCGACCCAAATTCCAACCTTTTCGTCGTAGCGGATGATGATCAGATCATATTTCAGTGGAATGGGGCAGACCCGAAGCGACTAGAAGAACTGAGGCATGACTACAAGCCCGATACTATCGAGTTGCCAGAGAACTACCGTTGTCCGCCAGAAGTGGTCAAGATTGCAAATCAGTTGATTGCGCACAACCCCGACAGAACAGAAAAATGCGATGGCATCCCACAAGACCGAGAGAAAGATAAATATCCCGTTAGATTACAAAAGTTCGAAAATTTTGAGGCTGAGATCGAGGGACTCATCTCAAAGATTAAAACTATTCCAAAGAATAGCAGGGCAACCTGTCTGGTCATTGCCCGTAGCAACAAACTGCTGACAAAGGTGCAGACGGTCATGAAGGAGAATGATCTGAACGCAGAAATCGTCAAGCGGCCCCAAGACTTCAGCAGCCCGCTAGTGCAGTTGATGTACTTCGCTCTGAAAGTAGCGAATACGCCCAACTCTCGCAGCCTGCTCAACAAACTTTGTTCTACAGCGACACTGGTGAATGACAACATAATCTCTGCTGAGGATGTTTCCATCAAGGCGAAGGTGGAGGATCAAATACCGCTTCGTGAGTTTTTTTCTCTTGCAGCGAGTAGCGATAATAGTGAAATCCTCAAGTCGTTTGCTGACAAGGGGAGGCAGATGTTATGTGATTCGCTGAACTATCGCGAGTTTGTGGATGAGTGCTTTGGATTATTCGACCGACTGAACAAGACAGAGGAGGGTCAAGAACTCCACCATGACTACCGGGATGATAAACAGACTTGGGAATCCATTGCACAAGATGCCCGCAGGGAATATGGTGAAAACGTTAGCTTGCACATCTTCCTGCAGAAAATGGACCTGTCTCCGAAGGCTAAGGTGCTATCCAAGGACTGTGTACGACTACAGACTGTCCATACGGCAAAAGGTACGGAGTTTAGTAATGTGTTCGTGATTGGACTCGCTGAGGAGATATTCCCGACTTACTACGCAATAAAGAAGGGCGAACGCTCAATTCAGGAGGAGCGACGAAACTGTTTCGTCGCTATCACGCGGACCTCACAGAACCTGTACCTTGGTTACGCTAAAAGCTACTTCGAGTGGAACAAGTGCCCTTCGAGATTTCTGAAAGAAATGGGAGTTATCTAGGAAAATTGATAAGGAACTGAGGAAGGATATTTTTAGCAGTGGTTCCAACAAGGGACTATTGTATATAATTCCCAATCCAAAGGAAACGGCCATCCCACGGGAAAAGCAAATAAAAAAATGGAGGTGTCAGTGGAAGATAGAGTTGATTGAAAAGAGCAATCCAGAGTGGGTGGATTTATATGGAGGCTTGGTTTGAGTGGATTCCTGCTTTCGCAGGAATGACAGAGCCCCGGCCAGGATGGATTCCTGCTTTCGCAGGAATGACAGAGGAGGATCCCCGGTTTGTATCAGTCCGGTCCCGCTTTTTTAATGGTCAAATGCTTTCTCGATCCCTGTCCTCTGGCAGCCTGATAGAAAAACCGGCTCATGCACGGAATTGACCATTATAGATTCAGGTTGTACATTCCTGTTTCTGAGTCTGGACAGGGATACCTGAATGAGGCTGTCTGAGCAGGAAATTATCGAGCGGCTTGATGAGTGTCTGGAGGCCGAGTTTACTTTTATCCGTACCGATCAGCTGGCACGGGTATTGTTGCCGCTGGAGTGGCGACATCAGCATTTCATTCTGGCCTGGGCCAGAAGCCTGGCCAGTACCCAGGTGGAGTTGGCGCATCAGTTTGTTGCCCATGTGGTGCGGGTTATTCACGATATGGACCGCCAGACCATTGAGGAATGGGCAGCCTTTACGCTGGATGTCTATGATACTTCCGGGCTGTATCCGGCCATGGAGGTCATACGTCAGGTTGAGGATTATGTTGATCTGAGTCGTCAGCGTAAGGTCGGAAGCGTCTATAGCGAGGTGCGCGGTGTGCTCGGTAATTTTGTCCATGGCCTCGCTGGACGTGAATTAAAACTTGAGTCAAAAGACCATACCTATACAGACAGTGAGACGCTGTATCTGCCGAAGGTGGTTTCGGCACTGGAAAACAGGGAAGATAATTTTAATTTGTTCAAGTCCATCGTGACCCTGCAATGGGCACAAACCCGCTTTGGTACCTTTCGTCATCAGCCACTCGATGTATTGAAGCAATATGAGGACAGCGAAAAGGCGATTGCCCTGTATCATCGGCTGGAAACTTTTCGGCTGGAAGCGTGTATCGAGCGTGAGTTGCCGGGACTCTATCGCCGTATGCAGGATATAAAAAATCAGTTGGGGCAGCGAACCTGTCCGCCGGAGTGGCAGGAGCAGGTTGTCGCACTGGGCAGTACCGGCGCGACCGCAGCAGATTCACTCAGGCTGGTTGAGCAGCTTTATGCGTCGGCTCTGCCCGCGCCGGTTTGTTATCAGGGTGAGTTGCGACTGCATGAAGTTGATGAGGTCATGCAGGCGCGTATCGAACGCGAAAAGGCGCTGCTTCGTCTGAAATTGGCCGATACCCTCGATGAGCTTACCCCGAATGACAGGAAAAAGGATGGTCGTCAGTTTGAGCTGAAAGAAAAAACGGTAAGCTCGGATCAGCGTGATGAAAACGATATTCTGGAACCGGGTATGTATGAGCTTACGCTGGACGATGTGCCTATTACTCCACCGGAAGCAGTGCGTAATCTGCTGACCTCCATACAGCTTGATTTTGGCCGAATCCCGGATGATTACCTGACACCGGCAGGTGATGGTGAGTATGACCCGTCCCTGTTCCGCGAGACCGATCCCGATGAGGTCTGGCAGGGGACTTACCATGAGGAGGACGCCGAGTTTTATGATGAGTGGGATGTTAAACGCGACCACTATCGTAAACGCTGGTGTGTATTGCGTGAGCGGGAGGTGAAGCCCGGTGATCGTCATTTTGCACGCAATACCCTTGTAAAATATCATGGGTTGGCTGAGCGCTTGCGAAAAACTTTTGAGGCCATGCGCGACGAAGACTGTCTGTTAAAGCGTCAGGTCAATGGCAGTGATGTCGATATCGATGCCCTGGTCGAGGCCCTGGCAGACACCAGGGATGGTGCTGAAATGACTGATCGGTTATTCACCCGGATGCATCGCAGTGAACGCAATATCGCAGTTGCTTTTATGGTTGATATGAGTGGTTCAACCCGTGGCTGGATTAATGATGCCGAGCGTGAATCCCTGATTCTGCTGTGTGAGGCACTGGAGTGTCTGGGTGATCGTTATGCGATTTATGGGTTCTCAGGAAATACACGTAAAAAATGTGATCTATACCGGATAAAGTCCTTTACGGAACATTATACGGATGATGTGAAGGCGCGTATTGCCAATATCGAACCACAGGAATATACCCGTATGGGTGTAACCATTCGTCATCTTGCAAAATTGCTGGGGAATCAGCCTGCCAGAACACGCATGTTGATAACGTTATCCGATGGCAAACCGGATGATATCGATCATTATCGCGGTGATTATGGTATCGAGGATACTCGCAAGGCACTGGTTGAAGCCCGTTATGCTGGTATTCATTCGTTTTGTATTACCATAGACCGGCATGGGCCTGAATATCTGCCGCATATGTATGGTGCCGCCAACTATACACTGGTCGATGATGTTTCCAGACTTCCGCTCAAGGTGTCCGATATCTACAGAAAGCTGACTACCTGACTATTTTTTGTGTGCCGCGATAATGGCACGCACCGGTGCAGGATGGCCTTCTATGGTTTTTGATGGGTCTGCCGGATCGAGAAAGTCTTTGAGTGACTCAAACGGCATCCATTCGGTTGTTCGTTGTTCGTCTGTTGTGGTTGGTGAAATATCAATCGTTCTGATGTTTCTCATGCCGGCGCTTTTCAGCCATTGTTGCAGCAGTGAAACTGACGGGATTTCATATACATTGCGCATTTTGGCATAGCGTCCGGCAGGCTTGAGTGCGGACAGGCTTTGTTCTTCGATAATCAGGGTTTCGAGTATCAGTTCTCCTCCAGGTAGTATCAGCGATTTCAGTTGTTCAATATGTGCGCGGGGTGTCCGGCGGTGATAGAGTACGCCCATTGAAAATACACTGTCGAATGCCGGTATATCAAAAGGCAGTTGCTCCATTCCCATGGGCAATATCGAGGCCGCCAGCTCTCTGCCTGTAAAATGTCGTATGGCTTGAAATTGTGCGGCAAATAGCTGCGATGGATCAACCCCAAGCGCACAGTATGCACCGGCACCCAGCATACGCCACAGGTAGTAGCCGTTGCCGCAGCCAATATCCAGAACCCTGCGCCCGGTGAGCGGTGTAATACCTTTGCACAGCCGTTGCCATTTTTGGTCGGAGCGCCATTCGCTGTCTATGTAAATGCCATGGATATCAAAAGGTCCCTTGCGCCATGGGGCCATGCTTTTCAGTTGTGCTTCCAGAGATTTGCGGTCAAAGTCCTGTTCGGTATGAACGGTAATGGCCGAGCTGCTGATGTCTCTGGTGATTGTATTGAGCTGCGGGAGCCTGCCGATTGTGTCCAGCCAGATGGCGGTATGTCCGTGTCGGTGATCGTGTAAAAATTGTCGGGCTGTGCTTTCAAGGTTATGTCCCCATTCCCATAGATCATGGTCTTTCAGTATCCGGTTGAGATGTTTGAAGTCGATTATTTCCATGCCAGTATCGAGGCAAAATTAATGCAACGAAACCACAGTTGCACATCATGGAAACCAATGTTGTTTAATCGCTCAAGGTGGGTGGCGCATGACTCCGGGATCAATACGTTTTCCAGTGCTGTGCGCTTGCGGCTGATTGCCAGTTCGGAATAGCCCTGTGTGCGCTTGAAAGATTCATGCAGGGCCGTCTGACGGCTCTGTTCTGCATCGTTATCAAAAGACAGTTTTTCCGAGAGTATCAGAACGCCATTCGATTTCATTCCTTTGTAGATTTTTTCAAGAAGTGTGATGCGTTTTTCCGGTGGGATAAATTGCAGGGTATAGTTCAGCACGGCAACCGATGTGTTGCTGATATCTGTGTCGAGAATGTCCTCGCATCGGTAGCTGACTTTACCGGCATCCTGAGTATTTTCCCGGCAGCGCTCTATCATGCCGGGTGAGCTGTCAACGGCAACAATATGAAAATCATCAATCGTAATATGTTGCAGCATGGAGAGAGTAGAGGCACCTGTGGAGCAGCCCAGGTCGTAGGCGTTGGATTGTGGCTGTATGTAATCGCCGGCAATCAGTCCGGTGCCGGTAATGACATCTGCATAGCCGGGAACGGAACGTTTGATCATGTCGGGAAAAACCTGTGCAACGGCATCATTGAAGACAAACGGGCCAGGTTCGTCCCGGTCGTAGATTTTGTCTTTACCATCCATGATGCGCTGTATTTTTCTTCTGTCAGTTCCTGATCGGTGTTCTGGTATGGCTCGTGTGTAAGCCGTCGGGAAGATGCTGTATGCGGATCGGTGGATTACTGTGAAAACAGTTCTCTCAGTTTTTCGCCGGGTTCAGGTGCCCGCATGAAGGTCTCTCCGATCAGAAAGGCATTGACATTGTTGTCCCGCATCTGTTTTACGTCCTGTCGTGTACGAATGCCGCTTTCAGTAACGACGATGCGGTCATCCGGTATCTCACCAAGCAGGTTGATGGTGGTATCCAGCGTTGTTTCAAAGCTGCACAGGTTGCGGTTGTTGATGCCGATCAGGGGCTGGTCGAGCTTCAATGCGCGCTCCAGTTCATCACCGTTGTGAACTTCAGTCAGTATGTCCAGTTGCAGCCGTCTGGCAAGCCGGGTCAATTCGATCATTTGTTCATCTTCGAGGGCCGCGACAATTAATAAAATACAGTCGGCTCCGATGATGCGTGACTCATGGAGCTGGTAAGGGTCAATCATAAAGTCTTTGCGTATCAGCGGCAGATTACAGGCTGTACGTGCCTGTTGCAGGTGGTCGTCACTGCCCTGAAAGAATGTTTCGTCGGTCAGAACGGACATGCAGCTTGCGCCACCGGCCTGATAGCTTCTGGCAATCTGTCGGATGTCATAGTTTTCCCGCATGACACCTTTGCTGGGCGATGCCTTTTTCGCTTCAGCAATGATCGCTGCGCGGCCTTCGGCGATGGAGTGCCGTATCGAGGCGACAAAGCCCTGCGGCTGTGGTAGCCGGCCTGTCTTCGCTTCCAGCTCTGCCAGTGACACGGATTCGCGGCGGGCGATGATTTCCCGGCGTTTATGCTCCAGTATCTTTGACAGAATATCAGGGGTGCCAGACATGTTCAGACGGCTGGCTCGTTGGATATGGCAATAAGTTGCGCCATTTTTTCTGCCGCATCTTCTGACTCTATCACCTCGCGTGCACGGGCAACGCCGGCGGCCATCGAGTCCGCAAGACCAGAGACGTAGATCGCGGCACCGGCATTGAGCGCCACGATATCGGTTGCAGGTCCGGGTTGATTGGCCAGTACGGAACATACTATCTCAAGGCTTTCTTCAGCGTTTTCAACCCGGATGGATTCGAGGCTGTCAGCCTTGCATCCATAATCAGCGGGGTCAATTTCCCGGACGGTGATTTCGCCGTTTTTCAGTTCGGCAACACGGGTATTGGCCGCAATGCTGATCTCATCCAGTCCGTCATCTGAGTGAACGACCATGACATGGTTACTGCCCAATGCCTTGAATACATGCGCCAGCGGTTCCACCCATTCCGCAGAAAAGACGCCCATGACCAGATTGGGTGCATCGGCGGGGTTGGTAAGTGGCCCCAGGATGTTGAATATGGTGCGTACTCCCATTTCCCTGCGCGGGCCGATGGCATGCTTCATGGCACTGTGGTGACGGGGGGCAAACATGAAACCAACGCCGACCTGCTCGATACACCGCTCAACCTGTTCAGGTGTCAGGTCAAGATTGACACCGGCAGCTTCGAGCAGATCGGCGCTGCCGGATTTGCTGGAGATGGAACGGTTGCCGTGTTTGGCAACCTTGCCGCCGGCCGCCGCTACCACAAAACAGGAGGCCGTGGAGATGTTAAATGTACCGGAACCGTCGCCGCCGGTACCAACAATATCCACAATATGGTCGCCTGAAACATCAACCTTGTGCGCCAGATCACGCATGACGGCAGCGGCCGCGGCGATCTCATCGATTGTTTCGCCCTTCATGCGCAGACCGACCAGAAAACCACCGATCTGGGCCGGGGTCGCTTGTCCGGTCATGATAAGGCGCATGACGCTTTTCATGTCATCATGTGAAAGATTTTGCCCGTCAATGACGGCTGCAATCGCTTGCTGCAGGTTCATGGTCGTGTTGCTCCGTGCTATTGGTCCGGGTATTTTACCGTATGCTGACCGGTTGTTACATGTTCAGAAAGTTTCTTAACATATCATGGCCCTGTGGGGTCAGAATCGACTCTGGATGGAACTGTATGCCGATAACGGCATGATCTTTATGGGTGACACCCATGATCTCGTCTCTGCTGCCATCCTCAAGACATGTCCAGGCGTTGACCCTGAGGCTGTCGGGCAGCGAGGATGCCTCAATAATAAGTGAGTGATAGCGGGTGGCCTGAAATGGATTGGGCAGTCCTTTGAACAGTCCGCTGCCATCGTGATGAATCATGGATGTTTTACCGTGCATGATTTGACGGGCATGGATGATATTGCCGCCAAATGCCTGCCCGATACCCTGATGGCCCAGACAAACGCCGAGCAGTGGTACTTTGCCGGCAAACCGTTTGATGGTTTCGACGGATATGCCGGCTTCATTCGGCGTGCATGGCCCCGGGGAAATCACTATTTTTTCCGGATTCAGGTCGGCAATCTGATCCGGTGTAATTTTATCGTTGCGATACACTTCGGTGCAGGCACCGAGCTCACCCAGATATTGTACGAGGTTATAGGTGAATGAATCGTAGTTATCGATCATCAGAATCATCATTCGTCTCCTTTCGATACAAAGCCTGATTCGGCCAGTGCAACCGCCCTGAACATGGCGCGTCCCTTGTTCATGGTTTCTTCCCATTCTCTGGCAGGATCAGAATCGGCCACAATACCTCCGCCGGCCTGTATCGTCAGACGACCATCTTTCACGACGGCGGTACGCAGGGCAATGGCCGTATCCATGTTGCCGCTCCAGGACAGATAGCCGACGGCACCCGAATAAATCCCGCGTTTAACCGGTTCAAGTTCGTCAATAATTTCCAGTGCCCTGATTTTGGGTGCCCCGCTGACGGTGCCGGCCGGAAATGTGGCACGCAGTGCGTCCATCAAGCTATATGATTCATCCAGCCTGCCGGTGACATTCGATACGATGTGCATGACATGGGAATAGCGCTCGACGATCATCCGGTCCGTTAGTTGCACTGTGCCGATCCTGCTCACACGGCCTGTGTCGTTACGACCCAGGTCAATCAGCATCAGGTGTTCAGCGAGCTCCTTGGGGTCGGCAAGCAGTTCTTTTTCCAGTGCCCGGTCCTCTGTTTCATCCCTGCCACGCGGGCGGGTGCCCGCAATCGGACGCACGGTAACGATGCCGTCTTCTACCCGTGTCAGAATTTCCGGGGAAGAGCCTGCAATCTGGAAATCGCCCAGGTCGATATAGAACATGTATGGAGAAGGATTCAGGCTTCTCAGAGCGCGATAGACATCCAGCGCAGTGACATTCAACGGGATGGACATGCGCCGTGATAATACAACCTGCATGGCGTCGCCGTCTGTGATGTATTGTTTGATACGGTTGACGGCGACCTCGTAGTCATCCCGCGCAAACTCGGATACAAAGTCTTCTTCCCTGACAGTGGCCTCACCTGCCTTGCACTGAAGGTAATCCCGGCAGTTGTCGTGAAGCTGTTTGCCCAGCGAGCGCAGCCGTTTTTGGCCCTGTTCGTAAGCCGCTTCACTGGCGTCTGCCAGTACGATAAAAAACAGTTTGCCGTGTCGATTGTCAAAGACCACGGCTTCTTCGGAAATGAGTAGCACAATGTCCGGCGTGCCCAGAGTATCTCTGTTTGCTCCAGTGGCCAGTCTCGGTTCGATATACCGAACCGTATCGAAGCCGAAATATCCAACCAGTCCACCGGTAAATGGCGGAGCATTTTGCACCGGTGCGACATTGAAGCCGTTGTAGTGCTGCTCAATCCAGCTCAGGGGATCCTGTACTGTTTCCGATTCAGTGACTTCTCCGGCGACCACAAGGTCAACCCGGTTTCCATGAACTTCAATTCGTGAGCGGCATGGCAGCCCGATAATCGAGTAACGTCCCCATTTTTCTCCACCCTGTATGGATTCAAACAGGTAGGTATTGGGTTGCGCCGCCAGCTTTATAAAGGCGCTGAGCGGGGTTTCAAGATCAGCCAGTACTTCGCTGATGATCGGTATTTTGTTATAGCCTTTTGCAGCCAGCGCGAGAAATTCTTTTTTGTTCATGGGCCCCGTTATTTATTGTAATATTCTGCAGGATGCGAAAAGGCTGACAGTATCCGGTTCAGCAGGCTTTATACTGCTTCAGTGAACAGTGTATCCAGATGTTCCAGCGAGTCAATCACGGCGTCTGGACTGGTTTGACGAATGTCATTGCCGTGGTTGTAGCCATAGGACATGCAGACGATCTGAAAGCCTGCGGCACGCGCCGCCTTTACGTCACTGATGGAGTCGCCCACCATCAGACAGTTTTCCGGATCAATGCCGGTCTGCTGTGCGGCATACAGCAGTGGTGCCGGATCGGGCTTTTGTTTTTCCAGTGTATCGCCGGCAATAACAATCTCGAAATCATCATAAACGCCCAGCCCTCTGAGCAGCGGAATGGTGAACCGTGATATCTTGTTGGTCACGCTGCCCAGTGTGAAGCCAAGTGATTGCAGCTTATCGATTCCTGCACGGACACCTGGATAAAGTGTGCTGTGTCTGGAGGTGTTTTCGGCATAGCAGTCAAGAAACAGGGGATAACCTTTGCAGAACAGTTCGTCGTCTGGTTCGCCATCCAGTTGGCCCGCCAGTGCACGGCGGGTAAGGCGCTCAACGCCATTGCCAACCCATTTGCGTATCCTGCCTTCGGGGTGTTTTTCCATGCCGAGCTTGAGCAGCATGGCATTGACGCAGTGAGCCAAGTCGGGGAGGCTATCGACCAGTGTGCCATCGACATCAATCAGGATCAGTTCGGGTTTTTTCAGCATGATAAATATAGAGCTGTGCTTGTACGATCCGACCGGTTGAGGGTCAGGCCGCTTTGACCACATCGGCCCTGGCAAGCTCGTCACGCATTGCCTTGATAACGGTATCGTAACGGTTCGGGTCGCCATCGCGGGCTGCGCCGAAAATGGCAGAACCGGCCACAAAAGTGTCGGCACCCGCTTCAGCAATTTGACGGATATTGTCGATCTTGACACCACCGTCGATTTGCAGACGGATATCGCGACCGGACTCGTCGATGATACGGCGTACTTCACGCAGTTTGTCCAGTGTGGTGGGAATGAAACTCTGGCCGCCAAAACCCGGATTGACGGACATCAGCAGCACCATATCGAGCCTGTCGATGGTGTAACGCAGGTAGTCCAGTGGTGTTGCCGGATTGAATACCAGACCGCATTTGCAGCCTTCGCTTTTGATGAGTTGCAGAGACCGATCAATATGTTCGGAGCCTTCTGGATGGAAGGTGATATAGCTGGCACCGGCTTTGGCAAAATCGGGAATGATGCGGTCCACCGGCTTGACCATCAGATGAACATCAATGTCAGCGGTGATGCCATGCCTGCGCAGTGCCTCGCAGACCAGTGGGCCGATAGTCAGGTTGGGAACGTAGTGGTTGTCCATGACATCGAAATGCACGATATCGGCACCGGAGGCAATAACCCGGTCCACTTCATCACCCAGCCGGGCAAAATCAGCAGAAAGAATGGATGGGGCAATGGCGTAGTCTGGCATGACATAATCCTCGAAAAATATCGGTCAATAAAACTCTGACTTCATCAGGGTGTCTTTGATAAAGGCGGCGCATTCTATACGAGGTTGCTGATGGTGGCAATTCGCTTTTGTATCAGGCAGTTGCTCTGCTGAAGCCGGCGAACTGTATAATGGTTCTGGTATTATTGGCCTGTTCCAGAGTTTTCTCAAGCATAGGATTAAGGATGGTGACAGCGCATTTGGTAAAAGGTGGCCTGACGAGGGCCTTGTTCCTCGCTCTGATTGCTCCGCTGATGCCATTGCAGGCCGGTGGTATGCCGGACTATGAGCGGGAGCAGCGTCTCAGGGACGAGATTGTCGAGACCATTGTCGTCGGTGATCCAATCGACCTGAATGACGGCAGGCGTGACTTTCTGGCGGTGATGACCGAGTCGGATACCGATGAACCGAAAGGCGCAGTGCTGGTTCTGCATGGCCGCGGTTACCACCCGGTATGGCCGGCTGTTGCGCAACCATTGCGTGAGAGGCTACCGGAACAGGGCTGGGCGACCTTATCCCTGCAAATGCCTGTGTTGCACAAGGATGCCAAATATTACGATTATGTGCCGATCTTTCCTCATGCGCATGGTCGTATTGCAGCGGGAATCCGGTATCTGCGTGACCAGGGTTATGAAAATGTGATTGTGCTGGCACACAGTTGTAGCGTCCACATGACCATGAGCTATATCCGTGAAGCCGGTGACGGGGACTTTGATGCGTATATTGGTATTGGTATGGGTGCCACCGATTATGGGCAGCCGATGAGGCAGCCTCTGCCACTGGACAGAATCAACCGGCCGGTGCTGGATATCTATGGCAGCAACGACTTTCCGGCGGTATTGAGGCTGGCTCTGCAACGAAAATCCATGCTGCTTAAGGCCGACAATGACAAATCCCGGCAGATCATGGTCAATGGTGCGGACCACTTCTACAGCACACCGGACAGCATCGAGACTCTGGGCGATGAAATCCTGAAATGGCTGAAGAGTCTGTAGCCGACAGGCCGGTGCAGCGCCCGGTAAATAACCGGCACATCGCTATAGCCGGGCTACCTTAACCCGCGCAGTGCTTTAATATGGTCGTATGCCGCACGAATTCTGTGGGTTTTGGCGGTTGCCATTTCAATCATTTCTTCCGGCATACCTTTAGCGACCAGTTTGTCGGGGTGGTGCTGGTTCATCAGGCGGCGGTAGGCTTTTTTGATGGCCTTGTTGTCGGCCTTTGGGTCCACGCCGAGTATGGCGTAAGCGTCCTGATCGCCGATAACGGATTGGGTGGCCGGGCGGCCGGACTGACGCTGGCCGCCGAAGTGCATTTCGGCCTGTACACGCTCGACGATGGCCTCAAAATCCATATGACGAAAGCCGAGCATACGGAAAATGTGTTGCAGCATTTCTTCTTCTCTGGGATGCAGTGATCCATCGGCAAAGGCCGCATAAACCTGGATTTCGAGGAACATCTGCAGCAGATTGGTGCGGCGGTGTGCCACCTGACGGAATTGGCGCAATGCTTCATCAATGATGAAGTCTGGATTCTTGCCCCCGTTAAACAGATTGATCGCTGTCATGCGCTGGGCATGATTGAGTCTCATCTGCTGCATGACACGCTCGGCCATGTTGATTTCGTCTTTGCTGATGCGGCCGTCAGCTTTGGCGAGGTGGCCCATGACGGAAAAAGTGGCAGTAAAGAACGCTGCCTGGATTTTTTCCATATCGGCCTGACTGGGATTGTCGTCTGCCAGTATGCCTTCAAAGCCGTGGTCAAACTGATGGCCCAGTGCAACACCCAGCAGGGCACCCAGGGGGCCGCCCATCATCAGGCCGACAGCACCGCCGACAACTTTGCCCCACCAGCTCACAGGTGGACTCCGGGCAGGATGGTTCGCATTTCAGTCCGGTTTGTAAAGTGTGTGTGTATTATAAGAGATCGAAGGGGACGGTGGGTTGTTTGAACTCGCTCATCGGCCTGCAGTGACATCCTCAGAAGCCGGTCATCAGGTCCTTGAAATTTTCCACCGCCGGGTAATTGTCCACCTGTCTGATACCCTGCCTTGAATCCGGCCGGGTAATCGCCAGCAGATGCCCGATACCGTATTCATGCGCACTGCCGAGTACCGGCAGGGAGTCTTCCACCAACAATGTCCGGGCCGGTTCATAAGGTTTGGCTTGTCTCAGCCTTTCCCAGAAGTCTTTGTTTTCCTTGGGTATTTTGTAGTCATGTGAGCTGATAATGTCATCGAAGTAACTGTCAAGGGCCGTCATTTCCATTTTCAGCCACAGGCTTTTCCGGTGTGCGTTGGTAACCAGCCAGATTTTTTTATCGCTGTGGTGCAGCTTTTCCAGAAATTCCCGTACATGTGGATGCACCTCAATAAAATGTGCGGTTTGTCGCTTCAGAGCCTCGATGTCCAGCTCCAGCTCCCGTGTCCAGTAATCCACACAATACCAGTCCATGGTGCCGGCCACGCGCCGGTATTTTTCCTGTACGATACGGCGGCCTTCCTCTTCGGGCAGGTGGTTTTTCTCCGCATACACCCCGGGTATAAGCTCCTGCCAGAAGTGATTATCGAAATACAGGTCCAGCAGTGTGCCATCCATGTCGAAGAAGACGGTATCAATGTTTTTCCAGTCAAGCATATGCGCAGTGGTTTAATGAAACGGGCTGCGAAGTATATCGTAACAACCGGACTCACCGGTAAAATAAAGGGGATTGATGCACTTGCGCCGGCAAACTGATTATAATGGCTTCAATTCAGCCGGCCTGGATGCTGGAACCACAAGGCAGCGTCCTCATCAAGGCGAAGGGTGATTAAAATGCTCACGAAAATCACAATAAGAAACTTTAAGCTGTTTGAGGAAGCCGAGATACCTCTGGGTAATGGATTTGTATTTGTCGGTCCAAACAATGGTGGTAAAACATCGGCTTTGCAGGCACTGACCCTGTGGCAGACAGGCCTGCAGAAATGGGTGGAAAAGCATGGCTCAAGGGAGAACATCCCTGCTAAACGCCCCGGTGTTACCATCAACAGGCTGGATTTGATTCCTTTGCCTGTGGCGCAAGTGGACTCTATCTGGCTCGGTCGTAAAGTACGTAGAGGCTCCAATAAAAATATACGTATTGACCTGATCGTTGAGGGAATCAGTCAGGGCAGGGAATGGCAATGTGGACTGGAGTTTGACTATGCCAATTCGGAGGCACTCTTTTGCCGTCCGTTACGACTTGATTCAGGAGACAGCCCTGCCCGTATGGAAATTCCTCCAGATGCAGTAAAAACAAGGCTTGCCTTTTTGCCGCCAATGTCTGGTCTGGTGACTGAAGAAGCACTGATAAAAGAAGGGCGTATCAATGTCTTGCTGGGACAGGGACAGACTGCGGAGGTGTTGCGCAACCTGTGCTACCGGGTCTATGAAAATGAAAACAAAGAAAGCTGGTCCGGTTTGGTAAAGCATATCAACGATTTGTTTGGCGTGACGCTGGACAAGCCCGAATTTCTGTTATCTCGCGGTACCGTGACCATGGGATATACCGACAGAGATGGCAATACAAAACTGGATTTATCCTCATCGGGTCGTGGTATGCAGCAGATATTACTATTGTTGGCGCATATCTATGGTAACGGCTCCAATACGGTTTTTCTGCTTGATGAACCGGATGCCCATCTGGAAATTTTGCGACAAAGACGAGTATATGATCTTATCAATGAAGTGGCGGAACAGCAAAATTCCCAGATTATTTCCGCAAGCCATTCTGAAGTGCTGCTGCAAAAAGCAGCCCCGGGTGGATCTGTTGTGGCTTTTGTGGGTTCTCCGCACATACTGGGGAGGAATCAGGAAAAAAATGTCATGGCATCCTTGAGAGATATTGGATTTGAGTATTATTATGGCGTTGAACAAAGAGGCTGGATCCTTTATCTGGAAGGTGAAACAGACTTGAGAATTTTATATGCGTTTGCGCAAAGAATGAAACATTCCTCCGCCTCTTTGTTGCAAGACTCACTCGTCAAATATGTGACTGATCTTCCACAGAAAGCCCGCAGACATTTTGCTTGTTTAAAAGAAGCAAAGAGTGATTTACGAGGATTTCTTTTGCTTGACAGAAAAAATAATATTGCATTAAATGAGATGGAGAATTTTACAGAACGAATGTGGACGAAGAACGAAATAGAAAATTATCTGTGCCATCGTGAGGCGATTATCTCTTATGTTACCAGAGGGCTTGAACAGGGCGATCTTTTTGATAACTCAGAAATTCTGGAGCGTGAGAAAAACATGAATGAAGAAATGAATAAACTGGAGGAAGCATGCCGGACGCTCAATAAGCCGATGCCTTTCTCGGATGATATCAAGGCCTCCGATGATTTCCTTGTCCCCTTGTTTGAAAATTTTGCAAAATCCATGCGGATACCT
The DNA here is from genome assembly GCA_022825085.1 of Gammaproteobacteria bacterium. Taxonomy (GTDB): domain Bacteria; phylum Pseudomonadota; class Gammaproteobacteria; order JAJDYQ01; family JAJDYQ01; genus JAJDYQ01. The sequence goes on along the minus strand of JAJDYQ010000044.1, from coordinate 9,276 downwards.
TTCTCAACAGTCCTGCAAAAAAAAGACTTGTATAAACTTGTGGAATATATTCCGATTGAAAACATGGATAATGAAGTGACGGAAATACTGGATGCAATCCTGGAAGTATCACGGGGTTGAGCGTGGGGTTGCTGTATGGTTTTCAAAATCACCCCCTGGGCGGTTCCTTCGTTGTACACCAGCGTACCGGATTAAGCGGCTTGCCGCCTTTGCGCAGTTCAAAATACAGACCAGCCTGACTCTGGCCGCCGGAATCGCCGACGCTGGCGATCACATCGCCGGCCTCGACCCACTCACCGGTATCCCTGAAAACGCTTTCATTATGCCCGTAAAGGCTCATGTAGCCATCGCCATGGTCAATAATAATCAATAAACCATAGCCCCGCAGCCAATCTGAAAAAGCCACCCGGCCATGGGCAACTGCCTGCACATCGTTGCCCGGGCGGGAACCGATAACCACACCGGACCATCGTTTGCCGCTGTTACCGCGCTGCGCTCCATAACGCCTTATCAGCCGCCCTCCACTGGGCCATTCCAGCCTCCCTTTCAGCGAGGCAAAGGTGGTTTGCTGGTCGGATCCCGGCGGAATATCGTCTAACGGGGCGGTCAGTGACTCCAGTATGGTTCTGAGTGACTGCTCATCCTTCTTCAGCCTGCCCAGCAGGCCGGTTTCGTTGTCAATATCAGCCAGTATGTGCTGTAGCGCCTCCTGTTTCTGTTCTTTGAGTTGTTCCAGTCGCAGTTGCTCCTGTTCCTGTTTATTCTGTAATCTGGCCAGGGTTCCGGCTTGCAGTGCCGCTGCGTGCTGTGCCTTTGCCAGCTCATCGAGTTTTTCATTAACCCGGTCTATCTGGCGTATGCGCTGCCGGCTGAAGTAGCCATGATAGGTCATCATGCGTGCAAACAGTGCGGGATTTTCCTGATTCAATAGTATGTGAATATCACCATGCCGGCTCATCTGATGGGCGGAACGTATCAGGCCGGCGAGCGCCTGTTGCTCAATGGCCAGGGCAGCCTGACGTTGAACCACTTCTTCTTCCAGTTGCACCAGCCGTTCCTGCTGCAGACCCTGGTCCTGACGGATGATATTAATACGCCGGCTGATGCGGCTGATTTCCTTTTCGGCCATCATCAGGTCTGTCTGCACATCATCTTTTGCCTCGCGGGCCTGTCGGATAGCCTGTTCGGTGCTCTCAATCTGCCGGTGCAGTTTTTCCAGTTTTTGCTGATTGGGAGCCGTATCATCGACTGCACCGGCCGACAGGGACAAAAGTAATGTAAGGGCAATAAAGGCGTACAGACGGTTTTCTGCCATCAGCTTCAACGGCTTATTCGTCGCCAAATCGTACCAGAGATCGCCCTGTCATTTCGATGGGTTGTGCCAGCCCCATCATCATTAACAGAGTGGGTGATATATCCGAAAGTGCGCCATTGGGAAGCATTTCGGCATCCCGGCCAATGTAAATCAGCGGTACCGGGTTTGTGGTGTGTGCGGTATGTGCCTGCCCGGTTTGCTCGTCGAACAGCAGCTCAATATTGCCGTGGTCCGCCGTGATCAACGCCTCTCCACCTGTGGACTGAAGTGCGGCAACCACCCGCTTCAGGCAGCCGTCAATGGTTACAACAGCCTTTTCCGAAGCGGCCTGATTGCCGGTATGGCCGACCATATCGGTATTCGCATAATTGCAGATGATCAGGTCATAATGCCCGCCCTGGATCGCGTCAACCAGATGATCAGTGACCTGCTCCGCGCTCATTTCCGGTTTCAGATCATAGGTTGATACATCCGGCGAAGGCACCATGATTCTATCTTCCCCTTCGAACATATCCTCGGTGCCACCGTTAAAAAAGAAAGTCACATGGGCATATTTTTCTGTTTCCGCCAGCCGCAACTGCCGGAAGCCCTTATCGGCGATATACCTGCCCATGACATTTTCCAGCGGTTCCGGTGGGAAAGCCTTGGGAATATCCAGAGCGGCGCTGTATTCGGTCAGACTGACAAAGCCGCCCGGTTTTACACGATTGCCACGGTCAAACCCGTCAAACTCATCATCACGAATCGCCCGTGCCAGTTGACGCGCCCGGTCGGCGCGAAAATTCATAAAGAAAAGCACATCACCTTCCTCCACCCGGGCAGGTGACTCTTTTTCCGGGGTTATGGCGGTTGCATCAATAAACTCATCGCTTTCATTATGGGCATAGGCCCGGTGGACAGCCTGTTCCGGGGTAGGGCAGACATGTGCAGCGACACCATGGAATATCAGATCATAGGCCACTTTGATACGGTCCCATCGGTTGTCACGGTCCATGGCAAAATAACGTCCCGTGATTGATGCCAGTTGGCCCCTGCCCAGCTCATCAAACACAGCCTGCAAACGTTTGATCGGCTGCATGGCGCTGCGCGGGGGAGTATCACGTCCATCGGTAAAGGCATGCACAAAGATTTTTTGTGCGCCGCGCTGAACCGCCAGACGCACCATGGCATGGATATGCGTATCGTTACTGTGAACTCCGCCATCAGACAACAGCCCCATGATATGCACTGCTTTACCGGACTTTGCGGCCCTGTCTATCGGTGCAGTCAGGGTGGCATTTTCATAAAATGAACCGGTTTTGATAGAGCGCTCAATTCGTGTTGCCTCCTGATAAACCACGCGACCGGCACCCAGATTAATATGACCCACCTCGGAATTTCCCATCTGACCGCCGGGCAGTCCGACCGCTGCGCCGGACGTATGAATCAGAGTGTGCGGATAATTTGCCCACAGCTCATCCCAGAAGGGAGTATCGGCAGAATGGATCGCATTATAATCAGGGCTTTCGCTATAGCCCCAGCCATCCATGATGATCAGCACAACGGGTTTGGGAGACTTGCTCATGGTTTGTCAATCCTTGTTGCAGAGCGGGATAATCGGGCCTGTGCATGATACATAATAGATGAGTGTTCGCATTGATGTTTTTCTGTATTATCCCATACACACGTATTAGAATCCCGTCATCAGCCAATCATTCGGGATGATATACAGGAAACACGGGAAGCAGATAAAATGCCGATCATCAGTCCGATCAATTTAATGTCGAGAGACGAGGATATAAACCTCGCTTCACGCTCGCTCAAGGCCATGTCCCATCCACTGCGCCTGAAAATTCTTTGCCAACTGGAAGGTAATGAGCTATGTGTTCAGGACATTGTAGAAGTCGTCGGCACATCACAAAGCAACATCTCGCAACATCTTGCCATACTCAGAGACAAGGGCATTATCAGTTCACGCAAGAATGCCAACCGTGTTTACTATCGTGTTGCCGATGCCAGGATACTGAAACTCATTGACATGATGCGTCAGGCGTTCTGCTCGGAAGGCTAGGCAAATACGCCTGCCCCTCAATTTTTGAATAACCAGATACTGTTGGTCTATGGAACAGATTATAGAATTTGCCGGTAATCACCTGATACTGGTGTCGGCTTTTGTTGTTGTGCTTGCCGTGCTGATTGCGACCGAGATCAATCGTGCCACACGCGGATTTGATGACATGGATCCGGGTCAGCTAACGCGCCTGATAAACCACGAAGATACACTGCTGCTGGATATCCGGACCACCGGTGAATACCGTCAGGGGCACATACTAAACAGCCGACACATACCGGTCAGCGAACTGGCAACCCGTATGGGCGATCTGGAAAAGCGCAGAGACGCTCACATTGTCGTCTATTGCAAAAGTGGCAATCGTTCTCCTGCCGCCTGCAAAATATTGAAAAGCCACGGTTTTGAAAAGGTGCATAATCTCGGTGGCGGCATTATAGCGTGGCAGGGTGCCAACCTGCCGACAACCACACGCTGACAGTCAGCAGGCAGAACAATGGCTGAAAAACAGGAGCCCGCTTTTTCGATACAGCGCATCTACGTCAAGGATGTTTCCTTTGAGGCACCCCATGTTCCGCATATTTTTCTCGAAGAATGGAAGCCGGACATCAACATGCAGATGGACAATACAGTCAATGTCATTGATGAAGCCGGTGTTTATGACGTACAACTCAAAGTCAACGTGACAGCCAGACTCGGAGACAAAACAGCCTACATCGCTGAAGCGGTGCAGGGCGGCATTTTTCTGATAACCGGCTTTCCGGACCAGGACCGGATTCGGCTGACCGGCTCGGTATGCCCGGACATGCTGTACTCCTACATCAGGGAAGTGATATCCGGACTGGTGGTAAAAGCCAGCTTCCCGGCCTTTCTGCTCAACCCGGTCAATTTTGACTACCTCTACCAGAAGCGTCGGAGGGAACAGGGGCAGCCCGAAGCAACCGCAGCCGGGGCTTGACCCCCATGATAGGGATACTGGGAGCGGGCTCATGGGGTACAGCACTGGCGCTTCAGGCTGCGCACGGCGGGCAACAGGTCCTGCTTTGGGAATTTCGCCTGTCGATCGCACAACAACTATGCGAAGCACGGGAAAATCGTCAATTTCTTCCCGATATTACCCTGCCCGACAACCTTCAGATTACCAGTGATCTGCAACAATGCGCCCGGCAATGTGACACACTGCTGGTCGCAGTTCCCAGCGCTGCATTCCGCGATGTGCTCGAACAGTTAAAGCCCGATATTCAGGCCGAACAGGGGCTGGCCTGGGCCACCAAGGGACTCGACCGGGAAAATGGTCACCTGTTACATCAGGTTGCCCATGAAATATTGGGCGACAACTTCCCGCTGGCGGTTTTATCCGGCCCCAGCTTTGCGCCGGAAGTTGCCCGGCAAAAGCCCACTGCCGTCAGTCTGGCCTGCACAGATGCAAAGCTGGTAAACCGACTGATCGACTACATGCAAAGCGACACATTTCGCATCTACACCTCGCATGACCTGACTGGTGTCTGCCTGGGCGGTGCCTATAAAAACATCCTGGCGATAGCGGCCGGCATCGCGGACGGACTGCAACTTGGCCACAATGCCAGAGCTGCCCTGATGACCCGTGGTCTTGCTGAAATGCAGCGTCTGGGTCTGATGCTGGGCGGACATGCCGAAACATTTATGGGGCTGGCCGGACTGGGCGACCTCGTGCTCACCTGCACAGGCGACCTGTCACGCAACCGCCGGCTCGGTATGGCACTGGCGACAGGAGGCAGTCTGCAAGCCATACAATCCGACATTGGCCAGGTGACAGAAGGCGTCGAAACAGCACAGGCCATGCGCAAACTCGCCCGGACCGCCGGCATTGACCTGCCCATAGCAGAAGAAGTCTATCGGATACTGTTCCAGAACCGTCCGCCCGAACAGGCTGTACACGCCCTGCTGTCAAGAGAAACCGGACAGGAATTTTGAACCGGACAGCTCTTCACTGTCAGGGTTTCAATTTGCTGGATGCCATCGAATAATGAGAAACGGGTGAGTAGTTTGATGGTATTCTGCATTTGGAGAGCAAACTTATGTCATTTGAATCAGTAGATGCGCTACAGCAGGCGCTTACTAAAGATGTTTTCCATTATGCAAAGGACGCAAAGAAGGCTGCTGGTCGTGCATTAGGTACATTGGTAGAGATAGTCAACTTCTACTCGCTTAAAGCATGGGGGTATGAGGCGCACACCGCTATTGAGCGCCGTATTCCAGAGTACGCGAATCCGGCCCTGACACACAATGTTGAGTTTGCTCTGCATCCCACTGAAAATATGGCAAAAATTCGACTTTTAGAGGATGATTTGCCATTTACCGTAAAAAAGATAAAAAAGCAGGTCGGTGCCACCCGATGGAATGAAGGCGGCTTAAAAAGTACGCAACTGCTTTCTACCGCCGGACTGTTAAGAAATTAAGGAAACACATGGACATGCCCGAGGCCGATATCCCCGACAAACTCAAGACCCTCCTGCCACTCCGCCTCATTAAGCCGGCACCCCGAAGACTGTAGATTGACACGCATGGCAGCAAGCAGAAATGACAAAGTCCCATACTGGCAACAAAAGCCGCCATCGGCATAATCCCGCTGACTGGCTCACAAAACAACGGGGCCCCTGAACTGAAAAAAAAAGCGGCATGAACCCCCATTGCTTTTTTTTCAAATTTTGGGTTGACAAAAGCCATGATCCTGCTGACAATTATAGGAAATTCGAGAAAGTGATTGATATTACAGGGTATTTAGCAGGCTGCACATGGCCATATAAATACCGGAACCTGCTCAACGAAAGATAAATAACTGAAATGACACCAAATACAAAGGAAGTAAAGGGAGGCCGGTGTTATGCCGGTCGGGGTGTTGCCGGTGTTAATGCGGTGGCCCGCCTTCTGCGGTACACCATCCTTCCGATACTGTTGCTGACCGTTTTATCGCCTGCGGTATTGGCGCAGGTGACACCAAATGCTGACGGTTCCTACACGGTTCCTGATAGCTGGCGTCCGAAGCCGACAGACATTGGCCCTGGACAAAGATTCCGATTGCTGTTCGTTACGGAGAGGACAACAGCGACGGCAACTGACATTGCCACTTATAATAGCTTTGTGCGGACAGCTGCCTCAGTCGGCACTTCTGGCTTGCAGAATTACTCGGCGCAATTCAGTGTGGTCGCCTCTACACAGACTGTTGATGCGCGGGCAAACACATTAACCCGGTCCTCGGACCTGGCAGCTCCGATATACTGGTTGAGCGGTGATAAGGTTGCGGACGACTATGCTGATTTTTATGATGGGAGCTGGGATAGCACCGAGGCTCGGCTGAGAACTGGAGCTGTTGTTGGTTCAGCAGGGCAAGTGTGGACAGGCAGCGATTCGGACGGCACCAGCCATAGCACGGAGTATATGGGGGCAACCAACATCCGCGGTTCCAATATCTCCTCCTCCGGTAATACTGACAGCAATCCGCTGTCGAGTCGTTCCCTGCCTAGGCGCACAACTGGCCAGCTTCGCGACACGGATCATACACGACGGCTCTATGCCCTTTCGCCCGTGTTTGTGGTGCAAGATGCGGTCACCTTGTCTATCTCTGGTATCAGCAGAGCACGGAATGCAGAAGGCGATTCCAGCACCTCCATCGGTGCTGGGTTTTCCTTGGAATTGAACCGGGAAGATCCAGGTGCTAATGCGTTGACTACTGTTAATTTCGATATATGCCTGGGTGGGACCGCCGACTTTGGTGATGACTACACAGTATCTGTTACGGCCTTAGGAGTTACTTCATCGGCTACACCCGCATCTACTGGTTGTATAAGCGAGCCTGTTTTTTATTCTGTTATTAGTAGTTCTCGCTATCAAATTCAGGTCAATGGCGATACGGACATCGAGCCTGACGAAACGGTTGTCGTCTCGCTGAGGCGTAATGCACAGACTAACGCCGACTATGTGATCTCCGCCAGCACCGTTACCTTCACGATCCTGAATGACGACGCTATTGTTACTGTCACGGAGAGCGATGGCAACACCACGGTCGATGAGGCCGGCGGTACCGATACCTACACGGTCGTGCTGGATGCTCAACCGACCGACGATGCCAATGTGGTAATTGGAATAACCTCTGGAGATACATCGGCAGCCACAGCCAGCCCTGCGAACCTTGTTTTCTCATCAATAAACTGGAACCAGCCGCAAAGGGTAACAGTGACCGGTCGGGACGATAATATCGACGCAGCTCGCAGTGTGGACATTACCCATGCCATCACAACCGATGACGATGCCAGATACACGAGTGCTCTGAATATTGATAGCGTGACAGTGGTCGTGACTGACGATGAACCCACTCTGGTGACGCTGGCGCGCACGGGTACCGGTGCGATTGACGAAGGGGGTACGGTCAGCTTTACCATCAGTCTGGGTCGTGCCCTGATAGCTGGCGAGATCATTGACGTGCCGCTGTCCATTGGTGGCACGGGCATTACCACCGATGACTGGAGTCTGGCGGAGCGGGCCAGTGCGACCAACACGGGTGTGACTCTGAATGGCACCACGACAGCCACCCCGCTCATCAGTTTTGCCGGTGCGGGGGCACAGACGGCGGTACTGGAGCTGACGGCGTCAACAGACAACACTACGGAAGGTTCGGAGACCTTTGAGATTGCACTGGGTCCGGACGGTTCAACAATCAACGGCTTTGATCTTCCTGGTCGCGCAACCAATGTGGGTGGTGGCGCAGATCCGGATGGCACGAACAATCGCATTGAGGTGCAGGTAGGTGATGTGGTTCTGCCGGTGGTGACCATTACGGGTGGTGCAGCGGTGACGGAAGGCGGTGGTAACGCGGCCACCTATACCCTGACAGCCAATCCGGCCCCGACAGCGGATCTGATGGTCACTGTGGCGGTAACCGAAGAAGCCGATCAGGACTTTGTGGATCCATCCGTTGAAGGTACTGGCAAGCCGGTCACCATTGGTGCCAGTGGAACGGCAGAATACACGGTCGCCATTACTGATGACGATGTTGCTGAATCGAACGGTACGATCACCGTCATGATAGAAGCTGGCACTGATTACGAGGTGGGTGATCCGGGTACGGCTACAGTCGTGATCAATGACGACGATGAAGCGGGTCTGGCTATTTCGAGTAATTCTGTGACGGTGGATGAAGAGGGCAGCGATACCTACACGGTTGCGTTGACGAGTGAGCCGACTGCCGCTGTGACCGTGACCATCACGGGCGCGAATGCTCCCCTGACGGTGGATACCGGTGAGACTCCTCAGAACACACTGACATTTGATGACACGAACTGGTCTGAGGTGCAGACGGTGACATTGACGGCAGCGGATGATGCCAATATGGACGACGAGCCCTTCACGTTGCAGCATGCTGCCAGTGGTGCTGCGCCTGAGTACGGTTCGGTGAGTGAGAACGTGATGGTCGTGGTCAATGATAGTGATACTACCCTGCCGATGGTTTCGGTCACGACGACCCAGACCAGCGTGGAGGAATCGGCCGGCACATTGACCTTTACGGTGAGTGTTGATGCGGCGCAGTTGTCGGATCTGGAGGTGATGCTGCTGCTGGAGGGGACGGGTACGGCACAGGGTGCCAGTAATGCGCAAGGCCTGGGTGCGGTGACGGTAACGATTCCGGCCGGTGAAACAGAAGTGACCCATGCGGTGGTTCTCATGGACGATGACACGGTTGAGGCGGCTGGTGTGGTGACAGCGACCCTGCAGTCGGCCAGTGGTTACCGAATAGAATCGTCGGCGAGTGCGGCGGAGATTGCGGTGACGGATGATGACACGGTGCAGTTGAGTCTGAGCAGTGCGACTTATACGGTGGATGAGGGTGATGCGGCGTCTGTCACGGTAGAACTGACGGGTCGCTCGGCAGTGGCCGTAC
>JAJDYQ010000031.1 GCA_022825085.1 Gammaproteobacteria bacterium | reverse complement strand
CTCTCTCTCTCTCTCTCTCTGCATAAATTAAGCCAATAGACCGCTCGCTGTCATGCCGGCTAAACAGATCCGAAGCCTGATTTTTATAACAAGTCATTATCAATTTCTTTAAGCCAAAAGCTTTGAAATTCAGCAGAAAATACTTGGAGAAATTACTAGCCTTAGGATCATCGCAATTGCAGTAAACCGTTTTACCCTTAAAATGCTGATCATAATGCTTGAGTTCTTTTTCAATATCGGTCAATTACGTATAAAACTCATCCTTCTTTGCTTTCTGCGCCTTGCTTAAGTCAGTTATCGTTGCCATCCTCAACACTCCTCTTATTCATCTTGAAGGGTCTAAAGAACAGTTTTCGCGCTTGTTCTTCTGTTAGTCCCGGCATATCTGTGGTTCTTCGAGTTCAGCCTTGCTCGGCTGGTAGGTGGAAGGCATGGCACCAAGTTCAATAGGGGACGGGATTTTCTGCCAGGGCCTCCGGTCTTTCCTTCTCATTCTATGGGCCTCACAAAGTTCGACAAGCCATTTTCGGCGATCAGATGGTGATAGGTCAACCGCTTGCCGCCCATACTATGGACCATGATACACATTTGGTCGATGATATCACGCCCCCGGATATTGTGGCGACCGGCAAACTCGCTGATATAACGATCCAGATGCTTCCCCAAACATCTTCGCAATCTCCAGTAACGTCAGCCCGTCCCTGAACGATTTTCCTGGTCCTGTTCCCGACATATTCCTGCCCTCGCGTGTATCTTCTGATAATTTACGAAATAGTAGCTAAAAACAGAACCAAAGTCAAGCGGGGTGGGATAGTTTTTAAGGTTTTTTAACAGAAATTTAGGGGGAAGGATGGTTGCGGGCTTCCGCATGACGTTGCTGCCGGCGCTCTTGTGCCAACCTTAGCTCCTCTGGTTCCGTATAAACTTCACGCAATAGTCTAGTGGCAAAATCAAGAAGGTCTAAAGCATCTACCTTCCCCAAACTGCCACCATGGACACCATCGTTGCCATGATCTTTTATACAGGATGAAAGATCACGCAGATTCTCTGATCATCTGTTCTTCTCAAATAACCAATGTAATCTGAATGCCAGATTCCTGTTTAATTTCTCTTTCTTTTTTGAGTCAGGATCGGCAACATCCTCCGCGTATTTTTCTTGTATAAGATTCTTGGTTGCCAAATCAAGACAGAGCCGAAACATTCCCCCCCGCCGCATTAAAGCAACCAATAGCGCAACAAGATACCCCTTCATTGAAGGCAGACTCAATGTTCTCAGGAAGATGCTCCGGCGGATGATGCTGTATGGTATCCGTGAGGCTAACGTACCTCTCTATGGTCACATAATGATTTATGGAATATTGTGACCGAAGCAAAACTTCCAACTCAAGTGGATTATCCCCTTTTGTTTGAACCAAGAGAAACACTGTTGATTTCTTACACCCCCGGCAGATACAAAATCCTTCATGCCAGTATATACTAGAGCCTCGGTACCTATTTTCCCTCCTAAAGCAATGTATCTGTGTGAGGTCAAAAGTCATATTCTGAGCCCCACACCGAGGACAGTTAGATGTCAGTTCTGATGACAATTTTATTCCTCACTTGAGTGGTTTAAAGCTAAACTCATGTGATTCTATACTATAACAGTGACGATGCAGGGTCATATTTCTGATGCCCAATATGTTTCATGGTTGTGCAGACTGCTCATTTTGCCTTCCGGTATTCCTGCCCTAAGCAGCAGCCAGCTGTTTTGAGCGTTGGCTACTGTTCTATATAATTCCCAAATTTTAAGTATGCATTCATGTTAGGGGACCAATCAATTTTAAGATAAATTCATATTCAACGAGATGCTCATTATCTCAATTCTAAAGAAGGCTGATAACAACCTAATCATCGATGAGAGCTTCCTTTTCTGCCTTGCTGAGTTGCTTTATCCAATATTCAAGCCTGGATGCTTTGCTGCGGTTATCTGCTCCTTGGTGCCACACCATTTTCAATGGTCCTTTGCCGCGCAGTGATTTTGCCCCTTTACCCTGTTTCCCTCGATGCTCATCAAATCGCCTTTGCAGGTCGGTCGTAATGCCCGTGTAAAGATTTCCGTTCCGGCAGCGGACCATGTAAACCCACCATTGTTGATCAGATGATTTATTCTGTGATTTTTTATAAGTTACCCCCGATGTGGACTTTATATTAGTCATGCGGTAATTATGGTCCAATACTGTATTCAGTATAAGTATAGATGCCATTGATCGATGCTATCTGCTGACCTTTGCCCAGCTGTCACGGAGACTGATGATACGATTATAAATCCGATTATCGCCATGTTCCGGGGTGTGGTTCAGGGTAAAGTAGCCAAGCCTTTCAAACTGGAAGGCATCTTCAACCGACGCATCCGATAAACCAGCTTCCAGCTTGCAGCCCTGTAATATCTGCAATGAGTCCGGATTCAGTTCATCATGCACATCATTGGCAGCCCAGGGTGTTGGTGTACTGAACAACCGATCATAAACATTAATCTGGGCATCGATAGCATGATTGGCGCTGACCCAGTGGATAGTGCCCTTTACTTTACGTCCATCGGCGGTGCCACCATGGCTTTCAGGATCGTATGTTGCCCTGAGTTCTGTAATGTTGCCATCATCATCTCTGATAATTTTGGTACATGTAATATAGTAAGCAAAGCGTAGACGTACTTCACGACCTGGAGACAGGCGAAAAAATTTTTTCGGTGCATCTTCCATGAAGTCATCACGTTCAACATAAATTTCCCGGCTGAAAAATATCCTGCGTGTACCAAGTTCAGGTTTTTGTGGATGATTGGCAGCTTCAAGTTTTTCTTCGCGCCCTTGCGGATAGTTTTCGATAACCACTTTTAATGGATTCAGGACTGCCAGACGACGCGGGGCATGTTCATTCAAGTGCTCGCGGACCGAGTTTTCCAATACATCTATTTTGATCGTACTATCTTTTTTGGTAACGCCAATTCTTTCACAGAAACGTCGAATGGCTTGTGGTGGATAACCACGTCGGCGCATACCGGAGATTGTCGGCATACGCGGGTCATCCCAGCCATCTACAATGCCGTCTTCCACCAGTATATTGAGTTGACGCTTACTGGTAATGGCGTATTCAAGCTGGAGACGTGCAAACTCAATCTGCTGAGGCTGGCAAGGCGTGGAAAGTACGTCAAGCACCCAGTCGTACAAGGGTCGGTGGTCTGCAAACTCCAGTGTGCATAGCGAATGAGTAATACCTTCTATAGCATCAGAAAGACAGTGTGTGTAATCGTACATCGGGTAAATACACCATTTGTTACCTGTCTGGTGATGTCTCGCATGCTTGATACGGTATATAACCGGGTCACGCATATTCAGATTGGGCGAGTCCATATCAATTTTTGCACGCAGAACTCTTTCACCGTCTCCAAATTCTCCCGCCTTCATACGACGAAACAAATTGAGATTTTCTTCGATTGAGCGATTTCTATGGGGGCTTTCGATGCCTGATTCGGTCAGGGTGCCACGTGTCTGGCGAACTTCGTCCACACTTTGATCGTCAACATAAGCCTTTCCATACTGAATTAATTGCTCGGCAAACTGGTATAGCTGTTCGAAGTAGTCTGAAGCAAAATGCAGTTCATGCCAATCATAACCCAGCCAGACAATATCCTGTTTAATCGCCTCGATATACTCCCCTTCTTCTTTTTCCGGATTGGTATCATCAAATCGGAGGTTACATCGTCCTGAGTAGGATTTAGCTATACCAAAGTTTAAGACGATGGATTTTGCATGACCAATATGCAAATAGCCATTGGGTTCTGGTGGGAAACGAGTAATTACTCCATCAGGATTTTTTGCCACCGCGATATCAGAGTCAATAATATTGCGAATAAAGTTACCCGAGGGATCGGTTATGATTTCTGAGGACATGCTAGCAGGCAGTCATACACATAAAAGGCTTTTAGTTTACTGCTGCGATGAGTCTGTGTAATACCGGCCCTTGAATTCCTCGACCAGTTTGTGTGCCTCAGCTATCGATGCCTCATCAAGCTTTTGCTTCATATAATAAACATAGTGCCCGGCAGCATGCCATTTTTCCGCTGATAACAGATACCATTTCATGGCCTCTATGGGATTGGCTTCAGTACCAAACCCGTTATCATACATATAGCCCAAGGCGGCCTGTGCAGACGGATGTCCGGTTATTGCAGCTCTGGTATAGAAATCAACCGCCTTTTTATCATTTTCAGGTACTCCGTAACCCCGACGATACATGCGCCCCAACCCAAAATGTCCAGCCGGATGATTTTGTCTCGATGATTCCTGATACCAGTAAAATGCCTTTTGAAGATCACTCTCAATACCTTTTCCCAAACGATAGTATGATGCCACGGCAGCCTGCGCCTCACTGTTTCCCTGCTCAGCAGCAGATAGCATCCACTGAAAAGAGATTCTCTGGTTTTCTGGAGTTTGCTCCAGATTACTGTAGTACATCGCCAACTGATATTGCGCTTCAGCATCCCCGGAATCTGCCTTGGACAATAGCATGTCAATATCAGAATAGCGGTTTGCCTCTTGCGCATCCAATACCGTGGAGAGCAACCAAAAGGATATTAGACAATATCTCAAAAAATTAAATATGTTCATAGTCATAACCTGACAAGTTCTATGCGATATCCTGACCGGATATGACATCGCTTTCAAGCCGTAATCTACTACCAACGGACAGCTAGTATATTTTTTATGTGCTGATATGCTTTCATATCCGTTATTTCAGAGAAGCATCATGAGCGAAAACCACTTGGGGTCCAGGGAAGAGCGTATTCTTCAGGTTATGCGCAGCATCCTGATTGATGTCATAAAAGATACGACGACTAAACCCGGCCTCAAACATCCTTTGAAGCAATCCACTATCAGCAACATACGCCATGGGCTTGACCTGATCACGGCGAGACAGAAAGAGCTGCTAGAGGCTTCCGGCAAAAGCTGGGATTTACGACCAACCTACCCCTCGGCACCACAACAATATACCGAAGATGGGGCCGTCGTGTCAGTCACAAAGCTGAAAAAGAAGGATAATTGACTTATAAGCCCGGAGTTCGCTTGTATTTCTCTTTGGCCGCCTTCAGAGCATTGTTTTTTGGATTAACTTTCAGGCCGGCATCCAGCATCTCTACAGCCCGGTCATACTGCCCTGCTTCCGCCAGCGATGTCGCCAATACCAGATAAGACTCGGCAATCGCCGCTGGCGCAATATCAGTAATAAACAATGCCCCGGCAGGCAATCGCTCTTCCAGAATTTTCAGAAACTCTACTGCCTTTTCTGGACGCACGGCCCTGGTTTTTATCAGGAGGCTGCGCTTGGCCGCTTCAACCATAGCGTTTTCCAGAAATTCGCGACGTTTTTTTATGCGCTCCTGACGGGCATCTTCATCAGCTTTTTTCTGTTCTTCAGAGGCAAGATAGCCCGCATCCGAAAATCGGTTCATTTCGGAGCGCAAAAACAGCAAAGCATCATCTTCGGGATACAGACTGAAAGCCTGTTTTAACATGGCATCCGCATCCAACAAGCGCTTCTCGGCAATCGCGGTATCAATCATCTCCGCATAAACAACGGGAATCCGTATATCCCTGCGGAGGGCATTTCCGGGAGCTGCCTTTTCCAGTGTTTCAAAGAGCTGTGGTACGGTATGCTCTTCACCAGCAGCCGCCACATCAAGTTCGTCCACAATCTGCTGTAACGAAGTATCAACGAAGTCAATAACCCGTGTTTTATGGTGTGCAATACGGCTATTTAGTTGCCTGACTTGCATTGACTCTGGATACAATTGTCGAGCCTCAGCCATAAGAGTCGTGGCCAACTGGAAATTATTGGGGCCTCCCAAATCGCCGGTAAGCGCCTCATCTATCTGCTGGCTGTAATAAGCAACCAGACTGTCACGTGCCAGTGACAGCACATTCTGAACCGAAATATCATCGCGATCATCGAGACTCGAAAGTGTTTCTTCCACAATTGCCGGATCGGAAGAACCAAGTAGTGCAACAAGCTCGGCCTCACGTTGCTGTTTCAGGTAGTTTTGAACCGGATAAATCGCGATCAAAGCCAGTGAAATTATCCCGACTACAGCAGCCAGAGAGTATTTCTCCAGATTGCCGCCCTTATTTCTGAGGCCATTTAAGAATACCTGAACATTGGCCGGTGCTTTATCTCTGTCAAATGACAGGCCCTTTCGCAGCATCTTGTTTTGACGGCGCGTCAGCTTCCTCAATGGCTTGGGCACCATTTCATGATCGCGCGCCATAGTGGCAGGAAATTTATCGAATGGATGGCTACCCGACAGCAGAATATAACTCACCACAGCAAGCGCATAGATGTCGTCACGCGGGTCAGGTTCTTCCTCTTCCAGCATTTCACAACTGGCATAGGACGGTGTAAGTGCGCCGAGCTTTCCGGCATCAAATAAGGTTGTATCTTGCTGACCGGGCTTTTTCACCGCTCTGGCAATGCCAAAATCGAGAACCTGAACACCATGACTATCAGTGACAAAGGCATTCCCTGGCTTAAAGTCCGAGTGCACGATATTGCTGGAGTGTGCATAGCCTAATGCATTGCCCATATCTTCAATAAGGGGCATTGCCTCTTCAAAGCTCATGCCTTCCTCAGGGACATGCTCGCTAATAAAGTCATTCAAAGGCTCCCCTTCCAATAACTGCATCGTCATATAGACCATGGAGTCATAACGGTCAAAGTCATAAACGGTCGCAATATTGGGATGCGCGAGCTTTTGTGTCCGGCTGCATTCGCGCTGTAATGAGATGAATGACTCCGGATGTCTCTTGAAATTATCATTCAGCACTTTAATGGCGAGGTATGGATTGCGGTCACTGGCCTCAACCTTGATCAGGTCCCGGGCCTTGTAAACTATTCCCATACCACCCTCACCAAGGACTTCCAACAGTTCAAAACGGTCCTTGATAACAGTTCCCGGCCCTACTGCTTCAACTACCCCTTGAGCATCGGCTTCGGTAAAAAACTGCTTTGGATCATTGGTGCGACTGGTCTCATGATCGGTCTTGCTGGTGGTATCTACAGCATCAATCGTATCTGACGCCACCAATCGGGAAAGCAGGCGGTTGTATTGCGCATCATTGATCAAACCCTCAACCCGTGCAACATCCAATGCCTGAAGCAGGCCGGACAAGGCCTCGGAGTCTGCCTTGAGCAGACGTACCAGCTCCTCTTCAAGCTCTTCAAAAGAAGCGCCTTTCTCCGCAAAATCGACTATAATCTGTTTAAAATCCTGCAAGGAATTAACCTGAAGAAATACACTAATCCAGCAATTTTAACTAATCTTTCCAACAGCTAAAAGCATTTATTGACCAAATCAGACAGATAATGAAAAAAGGAAATACTGAAGCATTCAGGACAAGAAAAATAGTCGGCTTCCATCAGGACAGCGAATCAAACTGGGTTGCCGAGCTGTCATGCGGACACAATCAACATGTCCGCCATCAGCCTCCCTGGATCAACCGCCCCTGGACGACGACAGAAGCCTCCAGAAAAAAGATGCTCGGTGCCGAGCTTAACTGCAAGAAGTGTTTTCAGGATGGCAGTCCGGATTAAGTCCAAAAGCTCTTCTTTAACTCAGCTCGCCCTAATCATAATCCTTGTCTTTCCACTGTCTCAGCACCGTGAATACCTGTTCCGCGGTGCTTAAGCCAGTACCTGAATATTTTTCGGCAGAGGATCTGACGCCATCCATATCAGTCCTGATAAAGGGGTTGGTCTCTTTCTCTACTGCCAAACGGAAAGGAACTGTCGCCAGTCCCTGTTCTCGCTCACCGATAACCTGTTTTTCCCTTTTCAGTAATTCGGGGTTGTCAGGTTCTACCCATTTTGCAAATCCGATATTATCCAGAGTGTATTCATGCGCACAATAGATGTCGGTACTATCCGGCAGTTCGCATATCCGGACCAGTGAGGCATGTAGCTGCGCAAAACTGCCGCTGAATACCCGCCCACAACCACAGGCAAATAGTGTATCCCCGCAGAACAGAGCCGGCGAGGCATAGTAGCCGATATGCCCTTCGGTATGTCCCGGTATATCAATGACTTCAGGGGAAAATTTCATGCCCGGAATATCGACTCTGTCGCCTTCCTTTAGCTTCCGGTCTATTCCAGAAATATTTTCATTCGCGGGACCATAAACCCTCACATCGCGATATTGTCGGCATAAACCGGTGATCCCACCAACATGATCGTAGTGCTTGTGGGTAATCAAAATAGCAACCGCTTGCAGATCATATACCTGCAAATAATCAATAACGGGTGCTTCATCACCCGGATCAACAACCGCTGCTTTACCATTACCCTCAGATATCACCCAGATATAATTGTCATCAAAAGCCGGGACACCGTGTATTGTAATCACCGTTCATTACCCCGGCGGCCAGCTTAGCGGACGACCACCCAGAATGTGTATATGCAAATGGAATACCGTTTGTCCTGCTCCGGCACCATTGTTGACGACCAGACGAAAAGCCTCGCCATATCCTTCCTGTTTAGCTATCTCACCGGCCTTTATCATCAAATGCCCAAGTAAAGCCTGATCTTCAGTTGTCGCGTCTATGGCTCTCGGTATCGGCTTTTTGGGGATTAGCAATACATGTAGTGGTGCCTGAGGATTAATGTCACGAAAACAAAGGCAATCATCGTCCTCATACACAATATCTGCGGAAATTTCACGATTAATAATTTTTGTAAATAACGTCTCAGACATAAGCATCAATCCCAATATTTATTCCATAACCATTCTTGATAATACACGATGTTCGCGATCTGGATAACCTCAATACTTGAAGGCTTTTATCGCGGGTCATGAATAAACCATTTCAGTCATTACGATCAGATCTGCTGCTTTTTTTTTCATGGTGCCGGCAACCATGTGCACATGGAACCGGGTCGTACCCTCCCGGATGCCATGGATGGCAACGGAGCACTCGCTTTATTGCCATCCAGCCACCTGAAATAACGCCGTGTATTTGAATGGCCTGTATTGCATAGGAGGAGCATGTAGGTGCAAACCGACAATGTGTGCTTAATACAGGGGAAATAAATAACTGATAAAACCTGATAGGCATAATAATCAACTGACGCATCATAGCACCTGAAAAATTTATCTCCTGGGGTTGCAGGTCACACCGTTGCAAGGTGCCAATCTGTATATTCAGTTGTTGAAACCGGGATTACTGCCGTTAATACATGAGTTAATCCAGAACAATAGAAGCCCTGATAGCGATCTATAGTATTAGGTTCGGTGTGAATAAATTTCAGGACATTGTTCTCTTCAAGGCAGATCTCTATTCCGGCAAAGACGATACGCTTTCCCCTCAGCGGGAAAGTACATTTGTAAAAAGCCTCTTTGGCACTGAAAATGATGGTGGCCTGCCGTTGCTGTTCAACCGGGTCGGCGATATCATTCAGCTTTGCGATCTCGCACGAATTAAACAGACGGTGCCATAGCCGAGGCTTCAAGCGCTTGCTTCTTTCAAGGTCAATACCTATAGAACCAATACAGGCCGCCATGCCTGCGGCAGCAATACAATAATCATCGGTATGACTGATACTGCCAACTATACCCTCCGGCCACTGCGGACAACCGTCCTCATCCCGACCTATTATCGAAACATCGCACCCCAGGTTTTGCAATACCCGATGGGCATAATAACGACCACAAGCAAATTCACGTTGACGCTTAATAGAGGCTGACTCAATCAGGCATGATTCCATTTGGCTGATGTTCGGGGTGCTCTTCAAGACCATGCCACCAAACATCGCACAGTGTTCCGGCATGAGCGAAGCCAGTGTATGAACAAGCCGTGAAATCTCTTCCATCAGTTTAAGTAAAAATCCATCCAGTAGTTTTGAGTCAGGCAGATAGCCGATTATTGCTTTGCTTTTGAATGTTGCCCGATCTGCATGGACATCCACTTTAATAAAGCCTGCAACATTTGTCTTTCTCTTCTCTCACATCCTTCCCTCATTGCGATCAGTCTTTCCTGTATTTCCGCAGTAAGGGTTCTGTAAGATTCCAGTTCCGCACAGACTTCAACCAACTCGACTTGCAATCTATGCACCTGACTTGCCAGCGTCAGTCCATCATTCGCTTCATCCGGGTTATATTTATTGACAGCATTATTTTGTAATCGCTCTACCCTCTCGAGCATGGCAGATGATTCAGGGTCAACATCTGGATAGACTTTTACCAGAGCGGACATACGAACATGACCTTCAAAGGTTTCAAGATAACCATCCTGAATTTTTTCCTGGATGATCTGTCGACTAACCCCGGCAAGCTTGGCGGCTTTCGATAAACTCAGCAAATGATCCATTTATTCTCTGCTCCAGTATCCGTTGACCAGATCGTATTTATAACAGTTCTGCCGAGCATATCGCACCACAATCAGCCCAAAGCAGTAGCTTGTTGTGAATCAAAGCCCAGCCTGTTCTCTTAACCATATTACTACTGATATGGTCGGCATAGATACCAAACGATTGCAAATCTGCCGGACTGTCAATACTGAGATAAATCCTATGAAACATTATGCATCTCAATCGGTTCACCAGGCTGTTCATTATGCCGATTCTTTTCAGAACGTTGCCTGGCAAGCTTACCAAGATACTCGGAAGTTACTTCGCTAGTCAGATATTGTCCGGTAAAGACAGAATCCTCAAATCCACTAATATCCGGGTTACCTATGAGCACGGCCTGCCTCAAGTCTTTAAGATCTTGATAGAACAAACGGTCCGCACCTATGTATTCACCGACCTCATCATTGGTACGACCATACGCTACCAGTTCATCGGCTGTTGGCATATCAATCCCATAAACATTCGGATATCTGACCGCTGGCGCAGCAGAGGCAAAATAGACATTTCGGGCACCTGCCTGTCGTGCCATCTCAATGATTTGCTTCGAGGTTGTTCCACGCACTATGGAGTCATCCACCAGTAAAACATTTTTGCCCTTGAATTCAAGGTCAATCACATTCAGCTTCTGGCGTACCGACTTTGTTCGCTGCTGTCCCGGCATAATGAATGTACGACCTATGTACCGGTTCTTAATGAATCCTTCACGATATTTTATGCCGAGTTTGTATGCCAGAGGCAACGCCGCCGTACGTGATGTGTCCGGAATAGGTATGACAACATCAATATCATGATCAGGCCACTCCTGCAGAATCTTTTTGGCCAGTGATTCTCCCATTCTCAAACGAGCCTTATACACTGCCACCTTATCAATAATCGTGTCCGGGCGAGCAAGATAAACGTATTCAAATAAGCATGGACATAACTGAGGACTATCATGGCATTGCTGCCGAAATACCACACCGGAATTTTCGATAAATACAGCTTCACCGGGATGAATATCATCAATCATCTCATACTCCAATGACTGTAGAGCAACATTTTCGGATGCTATCATGTGCTCCGGGCCCGCATCCGTTTCACGTTTGCCATAACAAAGCGGACGTATGCCATAAGGGTCACGGAAGCCAATTACACCATAACCCATAATCATGGCTACAACAGCATAGCCGCCTTTACAACGTCTATGTACACCTTTAACCGCCTTGAATATATCGGCGGGGGTGATTTTCAATTTACCGATATGCTGTAGCTCCTGTGCAAATACATTAAGGAGGATCTCTGAATCGGAATCTGTATTGATGTGTCTCATTTCATCAATAAATAATTCACGCCTTAGCTCGCTGGCGTTTGTCAAATTACCGTTATGAGCAAGCGTTATGCCATAGGGAGAGTTGACATAAAAAGGCTGTGCCTCGGCTGAACTATCACAGCCCGCAGTAGGATAGCGGACATGCCCAATACCCATACTTCCAGGCAGCTTCAACATATGGCGTGCGTGGAACACATCCCGAACCAGGCCGTTATCTTTGCGTAAATACATACGACCATTATCTGCCGTAACAATACCGGCCGCATCCTGACCACGATGCTGAAGCACAGTCAGCGCCTCGTACAGGTTCTGATTAACCGTTGAACGACTGACAATACCGACAACCCCACACATATTGTCCGCCCTCTGCTGTCAGGTGTTATTCAAAGGGTAAGTACTCATCGCAGGTTCCGCTGGTCGCGCGGGACTATCTTCGTTCTGCGTTGATTCATCGCCACGGGTAAAGTCAAAATTCTCCGCAACTTCCCCGGGCAGGTGCACCTTGTAGGCTGTAATTTTTTCCTGGAAAATGGGCAGCAACACAGATTTCCTCCACCAGGGATCCTGCGGTATAGGTGTCAGGCCAGCCAGCATCACGATTAAAGCCACAACCAACACACCTCTGAGAACACCAAAAACAGCCCCCAGGGTCCTGTCTGTACCTGAAAAACCTGTCTTTTCAACAAGCTGGCCCACCATATAGTTGATCAGGGCACCAACTATCAATGTGCTTACAAACAATACCAAGGCTGAAATACCTATTCGGAGGGAGGGAATATCCACGGCCTCTACCAGCAGGCTGGCAACGAAAGTGGTGTATTTCAATGCCACCCAAGCGGCCAGTACCCAAGTTGCCAGAGAAATCGCTTCCTTGATAAATCCACGGATCAGGCTGATTAGCGTGGAGATAAGTACAATACCAATGATGGCAAAATCGGCCCAGTTAAGTTCCATGATTCTCTATATACATGTGGGAGGCTGTTTGATGCGGCACCCGGATTCTAGCAAATTAATTTCACAATATCCCAAGTATTATTACGGGTAGCTGACGATTATACCATTTATTTCCAGCTTGCTTTTCAACATGCTTAATGACTCCTCGGCACGGCTACGATCAGTCTCCGGACCTATGCGCACCCGATGTGATGACTCTCCCGTATTTTCGAACGATTCAACAAAGCTTTTAAACCCGTTTTTTCTAAGTTTGTCTCTCAGCTCTACAGCATTGGCTCGATTGGAAAAACTGCCAACCTGTATAACCCAAACCGTCACCGGCGAGGTCACTTTTGAGGATTTCGGCAGATTTGACTTGCGAACTGGCCTGATAGCCGGGGAATCTGTAGTAGATTCGGGCTTCAAAGGCTTGACATCTGCTGCTGATGTTTTTCCCACATATCTGTTTGGCTTGCGAGCGGGTACCTCTTGCGACATTTTGGTAGATTTAACCGAATCGCTCGTTGCAATGTCAGTTCGCAGTGGCTGCGCCGGTTTCTTCTGTGCAGTATCATCATGCCGACCGAAATCTGCTTGTTCAAGCCGGGAAATAGTTGGATTCGCGAATGGCTCTGCCACTATGGGTGGCTCGGGTTCCGTTACCTCAACAGGCGGTTCGATACTTGGAGCATAGTCAATCTCTGGAGGCGGAGGTACCTTGATATGAACCTCCTTGAGTTCAGCATGCCTGCCGCCATCAAGGATGAGCGGCAAAAAAATAATACCAAGAGAAACAACAACAGCCGCTCCTACCAGCCTTCGCTTTAATTGATCATCCAACTTATCTGATCTCTTCAATCAACATAGCTATACATAGATTATACATCGAGCTCCCTCATGGCCTCAGAAACTGTATAAAAAGATCCAAATACAAAAATGGCATCAACTGAATCAGCCTTTCTGATCGCCTGAATCAATGCTGATGATACCGAAGCCTTTCCCTCAACCTCCACATCAGGAAAAATATCATGCAATATCCGGCATAGTTCCCGAGCAGAATAGCCGGATACCTCCTGCAGCGAGCAAACATACCACTTATCGAATATGCCAGAGCATGCTCTGACGATGGGCCGACAATTGCGTGTATCCTGGATAGCAAAAACTGCGATCTTTCTACCCATGTTGTTTTTCTGCCGAACATTTTCTGCAAAATCCTGAATCGCCGCGATATTGTGAGCAACATCCACGATAACTTCAGGGCTATAGGCTATAGTCTGAAATCGCCCGGCGAGCCGGGCTTTTGACAATCCCTCTCTGATATCATGGGCACCCACAGGCAGTGTATTTTGAAAGTAACAGAGTGCATAAATAGCCGCGGCCATATTATGGACCTGATGTTGTCCCGCAATTTCTGGTAACGGTATCCCATCTATTTTTTCAGCAGCATGAGTCCATTTCAATGTCTTATCGGCAGATTCCGCAAACGTATAATCTCGCCCACCGATAACCAGCTGCGCCCCTGTTTTTGCACAATGGTTTTTAATGCCCTCCGGGACATCATGCTCCGCATAAACCAGAGGCTTCCCTTTTCGTGCTATTCCAGCTTTTTCATAAGCTATCGAATTGATATCATGGCCCAGCCATTCCATATGATCAAATGAAACATTGGTAACAATCGCCAGATCGTGTGCGAGAATATTCACTGCATCAAGTCTGCCTCCCATACCAACTTCCAGTAGTACGATGTCGGGTTCGGAACAGATAAATAACCATAATGCGGCCAATGTACCATACTCAAAGTAAGTA
Source organism: Gammaproteobacteria bacterium (assembly GCA_022825085.1). Taxonomy (GTDB): domain Bacteria; phylum Pseudomonadota; class Gammaproteobacteria; order JAJDYQ01; family JAJDYQ01; genus JAJDYQ01. Next base: position 559 of record JAJDYQ010000031.1, on the reverse strand, counting down.
AGCGGTATGCCTGCTCTAGCTCCCTCAATGACCTCAAATGTATCTATCAGCTGCTCGTCGGATACTTCATGATCGCCAATTACAATTCTTTCATTGTATCTCAATATATGCGGCGAGGTATATACACCTGCCATGTAGCCCGCCTGCTGATAAACCGTGCGCAGGTAGTGGATGGTTGACCCCTTGCCATTGGTTCCACCAACGACAATAACCGGGCAGTTAAAATCTCTCTCACAGAGACCTTGCCATACCCGCATGATACGCCCCAAACCGAGGTCAACAGCACTATGGTGCTGTTGTTCTTGATATGTCAGCCATTGTGCGAGCGTTCGCATTATCATTCCTGCTTAGCCCTTGCACCAGCGGGCGACACAGTACAATCGCTAATCGTGAAGCATAGTGAGCAGATTAGCAATGGTGTCCCGCATATCCAGACGATTGACAACCATATCAATCGCACCATGATCAAGTAAAAATTCACTACGCTGAAACCCTTCCGGTAATGTCTCCCGCACAGTTTGCTGGATAACTCTTGGACCAGCGAAACCGATAAGTGCCT
>JAJDYQ010000062.1 GCA_022825085.1 Gammaproteobacteria bacterium | reverse complement strand
GTGGCTACGGATAGCCAGAAGGCGGCAGGAAGGCATTTCATAGTTCTTCTTTGATAATAGATTCAACCTGTGAGATAATACTGCCTTCGGATAGTCGTATTTCTATCTTTTTTCCCGGTGAGGTTTGCTGGCTGTTGGTGAGTAGTTTTTGGGTTTCCTGATCGAATGTCAGTGTGTAGCCTCTTGACAGGGTGGCCATGGGGCTCAGTGTGTGCATGGAGTGGGTGCTGGCAGCAAGTCGGGACTTATACATGCCGATACGATATTCGAGTCCTTTCAGTAGCCGATGTTGGAGCAGGCTGGATTGATCGGATTTGCTGAGAACTTCATGGATGGGTGATTGCTGTTCGAGTCTTATGGTTAATTGATGTAATTTTTGTTCGTATGCGGGCAGGATAGGTCCAAGGCTGCGGGCCGTGCGCATCATCAGGGTGTTTAATATCTGGCGTTTTTGTTTGAGTTGTTGCCCCGGATGCAGGTTTTTCAGGCGTTGTTCCTTCCAGTCGAGGTTTTGGTAGTATTGCTTCAATCTGTTGTCCATTGCCCTGTATAGCCCATGTAGCCGGTTTTTTAGGTGCGTCAGTATTTCCTCGCTGTCGGATGTGGCTTGTTCGGCTGCCGCAGAAGGTGTGGGTGCTCTCAGGTCAGCGACAAAATCGGTGATTGTGAAGTCAATTTCGTGACCGACGCCGCTGATTACCGGCAGAGTGCAGCGATGTATGCTTCTGGCCAGAGCTTCGTCATTGAACGCCCACAGATCTTCGAGAGAGCCACCACCCCGTGAGATAATGAGCACATCACATTCCCGACGATAATTCGCAAGGTCAACCATTGCCCGCAGGCTTTTCGCCGCACCATCACCCTGTACAAGGGCAGGGTAGATGATGATCTGCGCCATCGGGTAACGCCGTTTCAGGATGTGCAGAATGTCTCTGACTGCCGCGCCAGAAGTCGAAGTGATGATACCAATGGATTTTGGCAGTTCAGGTATGGCTTTTTTCTGGCTTTGGTCAAACAGTCCCTCTACCTGTAGTCTTTGTTTGAGTAATTCGTATGCCTGACGGAGCTCACCTTCGCCGGCCGGTTCCATATATTCGACAATGAGCTGGTAATCACCGCGCGGTTCATAAAGACTGATTCTGCCTCGTACCAGTGCCTTCATTCCGTTTGCAATTCTGAAATTCAACAGGTGGTTGCGTTGTTTGAAAAATGCACAGCGGATTTGTGCCGAAGCATCTTTCAGGGAAAAGTAGAGATGGCCTGAGGCGGGGCGGACAATGCCCGATATTTCGGCCTCGATCCATATCAGTCCCAGCGACTGTTCCAGCATGGTCTTGGTGATGCTGTTTATTTCGGTTACGGTATAGATGTGGCGCATGGAAAATATTTGCAGGTGGTGTAAGCCTTGTATTGGGCGTGTCACCGGGTGAATTGATCTGCTATAATAGCGGGCCAATCCCGCCACGTCACACTACAGGAGACCGGTAGCCAATGCGTATTTCCCACGAAGCTCTGACGTTTGATGATGTTTTGTTACTGCCGGCCTATTCGGAGGTGTTGCCGGGCAATGTCGATTTATCGACCCGGTTGACACGCGATATACGTTTGCACATCCCGTTGATTTCCGCCGCGATGGATACGGTAACGGAGTCCAGGTTGGCTATTGCGCTGGCTCAGGAGGGAGGAATAGGTGTCATTCACAAAAATATGACGATTGAGCAGCAGGCCAGAGAAGTCCGTCTGGTCAAGAAGTTTGAAAGCGGGATTATCACCGATCCAGTCACGGTCACTCCCGATATGAAAACAGGGGATGTGATTGCCTTGCGCCGCAACAAAGGATTTTCCGGTATGCCGGTGGTTGAGGGTGATGAGTTGCTGGGTATTGTTACCAGTCGTGACCTGCGCTTTGAAAAGCGTCTGGACGAGCCTGTATCAGCCATTATGACACCGAAGGATAGGCTGGTAACGGTGAAAGAGGGAGCTGATCGTGCTGAGGTCATTGATCTGTTACATGCGCACCGTATTGAGAAGATTCTGGTGGTCACCGATGACTTCCGGCTGCGTGGAATGATTACCGTCAAGGATATTCAGAAAGCTCGTGAAAAGCCCATGGCCAGCAAGGACAGGGAAGGCCGGCTGCGTGTGGGGGCTGCGGTTGGTACAGGGGAAGATACGGATGCGCGTGTTGAATCGTTGGTAGAGGCGGGTGTTGATGTGGTTGTGGTCGATACCGCCCATGGTCACTCAAAAGGTGTGCTGGACCGTGTCACCTGGGTGAAGAAGAAGTTTCCTCATATGCAAGTCATCGGGGGGAATATTGCCAGCCATGACGGTGCATTGGCACTTGCTGATGCCGGAGCAGATGCGGTCAAGGTGGGTATAGGGCCCGGTTCTATTTGCACTACTCGTATTGTTGCCGGTGTTGGCGTTCCTCAGGTAACGGCTATAGCGGAGGCAGTGCGGGCACTGGAGCGCAGGGATATTCCGGTCATTGCTGATGGTGGTATCCGCTATTCCGGGGACATGTCGAAGGCGATTGCTGCCGGTGCCTCTACGGTAATGGTGGGCAGTGTGTTTGCCGGTACGGAAGAGGCCCCCGGTCAGGTCGAGCTGTATCAGGGGCGTTCATATAAATCCTATCGCGGCATGGGTTCGCTGGGGGCAATGGCTGACAGAGAAGGTTCGAGCGACCGCTATTTTCAGGATTCGATCGAAGCAGAGAAACTCGTGCCTGAGGGTATTGAGGGCCGTGTGCCTTATAAAGGTTCACTGGTCCCGATTGTACACCAGTTCATTGGTGGGTTGCGCGCCAGTATGGGTTATGTGGGATGCCGAACGCTGGATGAAATGCGCACGCGGCCGGAGTTTGTGAAAATTACCGGGGCTGGTGTAGAAGAAAGCCATGTGCATGACGTAACAATCACCAAAGAAGCACCCAACTACCACAAATAATCCTTCTTTTCGGGACGCCTGTAATGAGTGACATCCATTCGGACCGCATCCTGATTGTGGACTTTGGTTCGCAATATACCCAGCTTATCGCACGTCGCGTGCGCGAGGCCATGGTTTATTGTGAAATCATGCCCTGGGATGCTGATGTTGAGCGTTTCCGGGATTTTGCGCCCAGAGGAATTATTCTTTCTGGTGGGCCGGAAACGGTTACAGATGACCAGACACCACGTGCTGTCCCGTGGTTGTTTGAGGCAGATGTCCCGGTGCTGGGGATTTGTTACGGGATGCAGGTTATGGCAGCACAATTAGGGGGTGAAGTAGCCAATGCCTTGAAACATGAATTCGGCTTTGCCCGCGTTTGTTGCCATGGGCATTCTGCGCTGCTAAAGGATATTGCAGACGAAGTCACTCCAGAAGGCGATGCCATGCTGGATGTCTGGATGAGTCATGGTGACCGGGTCGAGTCATTGCCGCAAGGCTTCCAGGTCATTGCCGGTACCGATAATGCGCCACTGGCCGGCATGGCCGATGAGTCGCGGCGGCTTTACGGCATTCAGTTTCACCCTGAGGTTACGCATACCCCTCAGGGTGAACGCATCCTGAATCGTTTTATCCATGATATCTGCGGTTGCGCTGCCGAGTGGACACCGGAAAACATTATTGAAGATGCTATACGATGGATTGGTGAGCGGGTAGGTGATGATCAGGTGCTGCTGGGTCTGTCCGGTGGTGTCGATTCGTCGGTAGTTGCGGCAATCCTGCATCGGGCGATTGGGGATCGGCTGACCTGTGTTTTTGTTGATAACGGCCTGCTGCGTCTGAATGAAGGTGATCAGGTCATGGCGACTTTTGCCGAGCACATGGGTGTCCGGGTTATTCGGGTCAATGCACAGGACCGCTTTCTTGCCAGGCTTGCCGGCAGGATTGAGCCGGAAGAAAAGCGAAAAGTTATCGGCAACCTGTTTATTGAAGTATTTGAAGAAGAGTCGAAAAAGCTCAGGGATATAAAATGGCTGGCGCAGGGCACGATTTATCCGGACGTGATTGAGTCAGCGGGTTCTACAACAGGCAAGGCCAGGGTTATTAAATCCCATCATAATGTAGGCGGCCTGCCGGCATATATGAAACTGAAACTTATCGAACCGCTGCGTGAACTGTTCAAAGACGAGGTGCGCCGGATCGGTGTCGAACTGGGTCTGCCGCCAGAGATGATATATCGACATCCTTTTCCCGGCCCGGGTCTTGGCGTGCGTATTCTGGGTGAAGTTAAAAAGGAATATGCGGATATTCTACGCCTGGCCGACGATATTTTTATCCAGGAGCTGCGGGACTCAGGCTGGTATGACAAAGTGAGCCAGGCATTCGCTGTTTTCCTGCCGGTAAAATCCGTTGGTGTCACCGGAGATTCCCGCCGTTACGATCATGTGGTGGTGCTAAGGGCGATACAGACCGTTGATTTCATGACGGCGCACTGGGCCCGTCTTCCATACGATCTACTGGATCGCTTATCGCGCCGTATCATCAATGAAGTTCCACGTATCTCCAGGGTAACTTACGACATATCCAGCAAGCCACCCGCAACGATTGAGTGGGAGTAATGTCTTCTGTATAAATTGCCAGGTTAGCTTTGAGGCAAACTCTAATCTACTTGCTTATCAATCCAGTTTCAAGATATTAGAAATAACGTAATCAGCCATTATCGAATGGGCTTCACAATTCGGATGGTGATCTATAGTGGACCATATCAGAGAGCTGGAGGTTGAATTTTTTATAAAGTGTGGATAGGGGTCGCTTATTTGTATCCCCTCCTGCTCTCTCATCCTGGAAATGAAATTCTTCCACATAAGGTGACGTGGATCATTGATGGATATGGAATTAACATCCGGGTAATAGATGAAGTGAGCATTACCGCCTTTGTCTTCAATGATTTTCCGGATTGCGATGATCGTAGAAATGAACACTTTGTTTAACGCATTGTCATAATCATTAAGAAGCCTATATTGCTCGTCTATGGAAGAACCACTCTTGTAGTTCTGAAATGCTTCCCTAAAAATTTGCATTAAAGCCGAACGGAAAACAAAATACCTAACAGTCCTGTACCCGTATATCTTGTATAGGCCAGATGGTTCATTGTAATTCATATTCATACAGACTTCAGATATATCTTCGGGCCTATAAAAATCATATAGCATTGGTTCTCGTATAATCCGCTTACACGATTTTTTGAAAAAGTTTGTGTCGTTGATATAAAGAACTATTACAATATCGTCATTTTCATTGATTGAGGCTTGCCGCAGCAAACCTACGTATCCTAGTGTATTTGCGCCAGATACTCCAAGATTGACAACATTGTATTGCTCTCCCAGTTTTTTTTT
>JAJDYQ010000063.1 GCA_022825085.1 Gammaproteobacteria bacterium | reverse complement strand
TTCTTTTGTGATATAACGGGTCGTTTTTTTTCACGCGAGCCGTTGTTATTGTAGGTGGTGAGCAGGTTCTTTTGTGATATAACCGGGTGATGATCAGACGGGTCGCTTGACTGATTGTAGGTGGTGAGCAGGTTCTTTTGTGATATAACATCTGATTATGTCGTGTATTGAGCAATATGATTGTAGGTGGTGAGCAGGTTCTTTTGTGATATAACCGAAACCTACGATCTCGACACCGGTGAGGATTGTAGGTGGTGAGCAGGTTCTTTTGTGATATAACAGCAGTTGCATAACCCATTGAAATTAAAAACGTATTAAATACTTGACAAATCTGAAAAAGCCTCTATAATTTAGTATTGAGTTATATCACAAAAGAACCTGCTCTCTGCTTATAACAAATTAAGAGCGGGATATGTCTCCTAGGAGACTAAGCCCTAACGCCCCTGTGTGCAAAGCAATTTGCGCATAGCGGCGTTTTCCAATTTACTCACCTTGAATTAAATAAGCTTAGAGTAAACAGAGCTGTTTAGGTGCCTGTTCTGTTGGAGTACGCTTTGTGCCGTGATAGACCTGCATACGCTCAAATTGCTTCTCGGTCACCTTCAGAATACGCACTTCTCCCCTTGGTGGGAGTGCCTTTTTGATGCGCTTGCAATGTACTTCGGCATTTTCGTCGCTGGCGCAATGACGGGCATATACCGAATATTGCAGCATTACAAAACCATCAGTCAGCAGATTTTTACGGAATCTGGCGTACTGACGGCGATCCGCCCTGTTGTCTGTAGGCAGGTCAAAAAGCACCACGGTCCACAAACTGCGGAATCCTCCAAATAGGATATTTTTCTTGCCATTCACTTTGTCGCTGTCGGAATAGCAAGCCGACCACCTTTCCTTTTTTCCAGAGCTTTACGTAAACTGGAGCAATATATCCCCAATGCACTCATCAATGGAAGCTGGCGCTTGTTGATTAAAACTGAATCGGCAAGCAGTTCCAGCAAGCGACTCTTTGCGGTTCTATCCAAACCATTAAATGATTCAGCCTCAGATAATTCTGTGACGCACTTATCTACCATGGGACGCAAAGGTTCGACAATATCATCGACCAGACAAAATACATTGTATTGATTGTGATGGTGAAGACCAAATGCAGGGTGTAGTCCGGCTCCCATAAGAGCACGGGCACAGGCGGTTCGAATGATGCTGTAACCATAATTGAGCAAGATATTCACATTGGTTTTTCCATTCTGATCACGCTTGAAATCATTGCCAAACTGTAATTTGAAATAAATACGGGCCGCCTGCCCTTCATGATTACTCTTATCATCCGGTTGCACTGTTTTGGCCAAACGAAGCAGCCGGGCATTATCTATGCCATGGGTTGCCGATAAAGTCATTGCCTGCGCAGTGATCTTGGCTTTGACGATCTGTTGCCATAAATGGTGTTGCTGTTCCTTCGGCGTTGTCGCCTGCATCCGCATGATCTTCCCCTGAGTACTGTGTGCATCGAGTGACAATAACAGGGATGCGGGCAGGTGCTTCTCATTGGTAACCACAAGGGCCACATTATGATCTGCACAGTATCGGAAGACACTTTGACTACAAGTGATTTGCGGATGGTCGAGAATTAAAAAGCCAATATCCTCGAACGGAATACGATGCTCTTCATCGTCACGATGAACAACCAGTTGCGACAGCTTTACTTGTAACCGGGCCGGGGAACCAATTTCTATCGTTCTACGAAGCATCCTTCATCACTCGCCGAGGAGACGGTGATATGTTCACTCTATATTCGAAGAATTATCATCTGTATCGGAAACAGTAGTCTTCCCATGGGCATTCCGCGGGTTATTGACTGTTGTAACTGTTTCAAATGTCATGGGCTTAGTCGCCGTGGATGCACAATCCTCTGGTAGCAGGCCAAGATTGCCGATGGATACTTTTTTAAAGACGATGTTTTCCAATGAACGGATACGCCATAAACCCCATTTATCCTTCCCTGTAGCTGTGACACTATGGTGGCGCAAAAAGATATCAATCTGACCCTTGGAGTCAATACTCTGCTTCTGTACCCTGAAATAAGGTGTATCTTTGTGTTCCGGTGCAAATTTTTTTTCATCATCAAAAATACTCATTTCTTCACAATGCACCATGTCATTACCACATAAATCAAGCTCATAATACCATTTTCCCGGCCATTCCCATTCTGGAGAGGGTGTTTTATCCACCAAAGGTTCGCGCACACTGACTCGACGAGCAGCTTCCAGCATAGTGACCATGCGAACTTTCCTTTTCCGTTGACTACCTTCTTTGCCGTTATGGAACAATTCAAGGTGATGATTACTACCGGTTATCACATAAGAATCGGATATTTTTTGCTCAGAGGCAGCTTGGGCTATCTTTATACTACGAATAGGCGAGCGGTCGCTACCCTGATTCAAGGGAGGATCCGCCTTAAGTATGGATTCTATGTCTTTTTTTGATTTTCCAATCAGACTGTGACTTTCTAACCAACGATAAAGGATATCATGTGTCGTTTTATGAGCGATCCAGGTCCCTTTCCCTGGTTTCCATTCTTTTTTGAGTTTGCTCAAAAATCCCGTTAGATCATCCAGTTTCCTCCGGGCCGTCATACAGGGCTTACAGTAATTCTGTATGTCTTCCAGATTCTTCTTGCTGTTTAATTTTAATTCCCGTTGATCGGTAAAATACGACTTACCATATCGTCCTTCCTTATGCAGAGCACCCCATACTTTCCTCTTTGCCATATGGGAGATAACCGCAGCATTAAGCTTTCGCTTTAAAAGCTCATGAAGGTTATTACCGTCTTTCCAGGTATTTGGCAGTCTTAGACGAGTCTCCCGGTTCCGTTCTTCTATATTTCTTTGTCCGGGCTTTTTTCTGTGTTCCTGTTCTTTTTTATAAACTTCGGTCATGGCTTTCAGCATTTTCCGATCTGTCATAGCGACCAGAAAGGCATCAATCGCATGATGATGATGATCTTCTCGTGATTTGCCGGCCTTATATGGCAGAACTTCAATCTCACCTGTATCCGTATCAATACGCTCACCTGTGGAAAGATATGCATCGGCATCAGGTTCTCGCGGCAATACATTGTTCAGGCCCCATTTCTTTCGCAATATACTCGTGGCCCGCCCGTTATTCACATCAACAGGCACACCATATTTTTCAAGTATTTTCTTACCAAATGTTGCAATATAACGAGCGTCATTGAGTTGACGCTCAACAAAGCCACCCATGTCATCTGTTGCATCCGACTGATTGAGAAGATTACGTCTTTTCTGAGGTGACATATTTTTACAGTTCTTTTCAACAAATCGCTTAATCCTTTCCCAACGTTCAGGATCTGATGTTCCCCATTTCTGATAAGGTGTAAGCGCCCCTTTTGCCTGATTACAATCCGAACAACTGACTACAGTATTGTTGTAATTCTGGTTGAAATCGGTATAGGGTCGAATATGCTCGATCTCCATGTCACCGGAGAAGACGTGTCGGGGATTAAATTCTTCTTGACAATAAGGGCAGCATTCCCCCTGTTCATGATGCCACATAATCCATTTTTTTCTGTCTCTTGGCTTTACTCGCCTCATTCCACTTTTGAGAGTTTCTAAAGCGAGGCTTGGGATTTCACCCTCCTTGATCCATTCCAATATCTTTTGGTCGGCTTTTTCATTTCTTTTACGATTTTCTTTTTGCTGATTTTCAATTTCAGCACGATGTTTTTTCGATGCCTTCATCTCTCGTGCCAGCTCTATCCGAATGATCGCCGGTTTACCATAACGCCGAATAATAGAATTAACGACCCGACGCAACTCATATAAACCTTTCTGTACAACAGGATTAGCTATATTCTCGATGTCATCAGATTTCAGTAAAATCACCTCGTTATCATCCGCTATTTGATTAGCAGGAGTAATGCGATCTCGTTTCCCGATTTTTTTAACCGCTGTATAGTAATCATCACCATTACGCAAATGTGGCAACAATTCCGTGATCGCTTTCAAGCTGTGTTTTGCGTAACCATTTTCTGGCAGGCTATATTTTGTGCCACTACCCGGTAGTAGTTTACCCATGCAAACATCCACTGCCTGACCTTCCGGCCCTGAACTCAATCCATAATGCCTCACCAGACGATGATATAACGCTCGTTTATCCTGTATTCTAATCAGGTCTTCAACCAACCGCTTTTGTCTTTTGCTATCCAATTTGTTCCAGTGGTCTAGCCCACCAATAGATTGACTGATAGCTTGAATGGTTCGGTTACCAACCAGTCCCTGCTTATTTTCTCCATAATTCAATTGCTTTTTAGATATTCCCAGAGCTTTGCCCACTTTTATCCATGAAATAAAACCCTCCTGATTCAGTTTTTCTGGATCATTACTCATCTCCAAGAGGAATTTTCTCTGCTCCTTGTCTAGTGATTTTCCATCCACTGTCAGGTTGTTAATGACCTGCAATGTACGAAATTCCTGAAACTCCAGACGCATCATGGCGGCACGTTTCTTTTGCGGATAAAAATTGCAGGCACCGACTTTTCCTTTCTGAGACTGGAGCGGCCGCTGATAAAAGATGGTTTGTTTGATTGCCTCGGCAATCTTTTCGAGTTGATGAAATTCCATCTGTTTTTGCCAGATAGCATCAAACTCTTTTTCATACATTTCTCTGTCGGCTCGCAACCCCAGACGATCTTCAATGGGTTTATTTCGAAATAAAGTGATGCGTTGTGGAGAATGTCCTTTCTCCCTCGATTTTTCCCAAATATACTGACCCAAAGTCCAGCCATATTTGGTCAGTTCATTACCTAACTTGCTGATTCCTTTCAGAACAATTGTCTTTTCTTTCTTTTTTTCTTCATCAATTTCTGAATTGTTTTTTTGATCCTCTTCATCTTTTGGGGCATCCAAACCTAACTCATTTATTAATTCAATATACTTTGCTCCTCGATTGCTGAAATAACCCCGCCGACGTTGGAAATGAAGCAAAAGCCGACCCAATTCATATGGTTCCAGTTTTTCTTCAAGCCCGAAATAACGCATCGCATAAGGCGAAGCGTAATCTCTCTGCTCTGAAGTCCGCTTGTTTTCCCATGACTTGCCACACTTCCTCTCGGCAAACTGACGATCAATTCGTTGCAAAACCTTCTCTGGTTTTTGTCGATAATCATGGGGCAACAAATTGTTTTTCAAGAGAATAGAGACCAGTTCTCTGCGCCGCTTCTGGTAATAATCCAGACGATTGCGGGCACCACGGGCCTCACGTCTCTTTACATTTTTAGGTACTTTCTTGCTATTGAGCATGTCTTGAAAGATACGGGAATTCAGAGCGCGAAGCGAAACAGGTTCATAACCGGCATATATTCCTTTATGTTCACCTTCGGTCTTCTGACAATCAACAACAGCCCAGCCAATAGAATTGGTACCGACATCCAACCCAAGGATATAGGGAGTAGATTTTTTGCTTTCGTTTTGCATGGGCACAGCATCCTGTAAGCAATTAGAAAAATTTCCTGATGCTTCTATATCACAAACGAACCTGTCCAGCATCTACAATTTACCGGACCAGCGATGAATACCATTCGTTGGTTGAACATTGGTACATCTTTGCTCGAATCACTACCGTTAATATACTGCCTAAGCAATTCTGAGACAGTCTCTACCAGCTTTCTCACGAACCGCGGTATCAATCCGGGCATCACCACTATTCATCATGGCCGTATGGATCAAAAAAATACCCACTTACGAAAATCTGGATAAAGCCTGAATAATTGATGTTTTACCAATGCGCTCACGGAAAAGGTTTGCTTCTCGTTTCATGGCTTTATTGGCCACTGCGACATCGGCCTGAAACTGTTCGGAAGACAGTAAATTGATATAGCTCTCCATGACCCTGGAAGCGGGCGCGAAGGAGTCTTCACATCCATGATTAAAACGCATATTGGCTTCCTGGGTTATCTGATCAATATTTGTCGTGCGATCTGTAATATCAAATGACAGATGTAAGCTAAACGCGGCTGTCGTCTGAACCATATGCGGCACCCCCGCACGAATATACATGGCATCTCCAGGTCTGATCGTTAGCTCAGTGTGAATCGGCCCCATTTGCTCTGCATTCAGGGATGTATTACCCAGATACCGGCGCTGTTGCGGTTCAAATATCTTCCAGTTTTTTTCGCCGGCTATCTGGATAATGACCACGTCATCACTATCACGATGACCACCATAGGCATCCTGACCACGCTGGGAAAAAAATGCGGCACAGTCTGAAGTTGCCGGACAAGGCAGAGATTCATCCACGCGACGGATATAATCATTAATATCCGGATCCATGATATCAATGCCCTCCAACACGATCGCCGCACCTTTACCGATGTAGTCCTCGATGAGCTGCTTATCCATGAAGCGCAAATCATTCTGCTGGGCGACACGCGAAAGTGTGGCCCGGTCCAGCGGTACAGGTTGATTATTGAACTGAATATGAATCCACTCGGGGGTCAAAAGGGGATTATTGATAAAATCCTGAAATTTTTTCATCGAGAAAAATCCGGGATTTTCAATCAGTGCCGGCGTATGCGCAAATATCGCGGGCCGGTTTCTGAGCTGCTCAACACTGAACTCATAAAGTTTGTTCAACTGTATATGGGCATTTTCACTCATAACGAATCACTCCCTTGTATTCTGACTATTAATAGCAAAATGGTGCGCCAGCTCTGCTGCATATCCAACTCAACCAGCAGTCTGGTGCGACTTACTGATAGTATGTTACCATGGCCGCCTACTCGGTAGGCAGGCATAGCAACAGCGACCAGATACTGTAGCTGCTGCATTCTGGACAATTGGCTCTCGACTGTCCGCCTTATTCGCATATAATCCAATTTCTTCAATTGAAATCCAGTCGGCAGTCAACCATGCGCAATGAATTTGAACCCAGAAATAATCTGGAAGAATCACTCCTCGAAGCGCAGGAAGGCCGTATTTCAGGCGAAAATTTCATGCGGATCCTGACAGAGTCACAGGTCTATATGCCTGTCCATGAGGCCCAGGAAAAATCCATCGGCAATATACAGTTGGATAATAAGGCAAAACCATTATCCATACAGGACGATAATGGCGTCGAATTTTTGGTTTTATTTACCAGCCCGGAAAGAGCGGTTGAGTTTGTAAAAAATTTTCCCGGCTACGAGGGCGGCGGATTGCTCACTGAATTTACCTGGATACTGGAAAAAGCCGGTATCGGGTTTGGCATTTCCCTTAATCCAGGCTGGCCCGTAGGTATTGATCTTGAACCGGAAGCAGTCCAGCAGCTCACAGAGGCAGATAGTCGATCTGCATAAAACAGGACACCATGTTCGACCACTGCTGTTTTTGTCGATCTGGCTACTACCCCAGACAGCTTCTACTCCACAAGCCGCAGGACATGCTCGAGAAAGTTCAACTGATTGGAGAAAGTCACATCATACATACTGTTAAAGCCCTGGATCTGTGCGTCATCCAATCCTATGGTACATACCAGAAACTGCTCCCGCTCAAGACCCAGCCTCTTCCTGAGTGTGGAGAATTTTTTGATGTCGCGGCGGAACTCGCCTGACTTACATTCAATACATAAAGGAGTCTTGTCGGCGAGGAGAAAAAAGCCATCGATCTCAAACCTGTCTTTATTTTGAAAATCAGCATGGAAACTGCGCAAGCCCGACACGGGCATTCCTTTCTCCAACAATAAATTCAGTATCTTCATAAATACAAACCACTCCATCCACTCCCCCATAAAGAATCGGGAGATGACCGGCGCTGTTTGCAGCGTCATATGCACAGTTTTGTCTTTTTTATTGAAAAAATACCGCGAAACAAACGAATAGTCGTAAAGCTGCTGGCAGAAACTCTTTATTCTGGTAGCTTCCTTATTACTGTGCTTTGCCAGTTCAATCTTGACATTAGCATAGCCTTTCTGCTGATTGTACTTGATACGCTTGCTGACCAGCTTTAGTGTCTCGTACTCATCACCCAACTTTACCGCGACCTCGTCGAAGAATCCGGTGGTATCAAGTGCCTGATGATTGATAGCCAGATTAGCTCCACGATGCTTCATCCACGTAATAATTGGCTGGTACTGTTCAGGATCCGCCAATGCGGCGGTATTATGGATATCAATATCCGCAAGCAACTGATGGCCGGTGTCCATCGAATCATTGGTATCCGGTAATGACGCCGGTTCAGCCGAAGCAAGCAGAAGCTGCTTTTTCAAGGACTGTAATTCTTTATTGTTATCTCTGTATTTTCCAATCATATTTTTCACGAAACGTATCGTGTCATGAATCGTATTGGAGTATTCACACTTAGGACAAACAACTGACTTTCCGATATATTCGCTTTTGACTTCCCGGAAATAGTTACAGCGCTTACATAGATAAAGTGCCATATATTCTCCTTATTTTAATGCTAGGGCATGATGGTAATCTTCCCATTTTCGGCTGGACTCGGAAGCGGGGTTCAGACTGCCAAAACCAGCCTCTGTTTTGAGATGATACCTCGTCAGATCGCTTATGATTATAATGCCGGAACCAGCATGTGGCAATTTATACAGGAGGTTGATGGATAAAGCCGGCCACAGACTGTGGCTGAAGTAGAAATCCCGTTATTTTAATATGGACTGGATTCAGGTTTTGACTGGACGCCAGTCAGGTTTGGCCAGCATAATTTGCGCTGTGCCGAGGACACGTTCCTGAAAACCACCCTGACAGTAGCGCAGATAATAATCCCACATGCGAATGAAGTATTCATCAAAACCAAGTTCACGCACCTGTTCCAGTTTATCGGTGAAACGCTGATGCCAGGCTTCCAGTGTTTTGGCATAGTCGGATCCGATTTCCTGCATTCCTACCATAACCATATCAGTATTATCTTTTAACGCGGCAATAATTGTCTCATGGCTCGGCAGCGAACCACCCGGAAAAATATACTTTTGAATAAAGTCAACCGATTGCTGCGCATGTTGAAAGCGCTGGTCAGGCACCGTAATCGCCTGTAGTAACATCAATCCATTTTTCTTTAGCAAAGATGCACAACTTGTGAAGTACTGGCTGTAATACTCGTGGCCTACCGCTTCAATCATTTCTACCGATACCAGTTTGTCGAATTGTCCTTGCAGATCACGATAATCCTCGAACAATACGGTTATCTGCTCGGCAAGGCCAGACTTGCATATACGATCACTGGCCACCTCGAACTGTTGTCTGGAAATGGTTGTAGTCGTCACCCGGCAGCCATAGTGAGTGGCCGCATGGATGGCAAGGCCACCCCATCCAGTTCCTATCTCAAGCAGATGATCACCAGGGTTTAATTCGAGCTTCTGACAGATTACATCGAGCTTGTGGATAGCGGCTTCATCCAGACTGGCCTTTTCATGTGGAAAAATGGCTGCCGAATACATCATCGTCGAATCCAGAAATAACGCAAAAAAGTCATTGCTCAAATCATAATGGCATGCAATATTTTCACGTACCTGCCTGATCGTATTTCGATTCAGCCAGTGATCCATTTTATCCATGATGCGCTGACCGAAAAACCGCGAATCATCCATACCGTTAAGTACATCAATGTTGGCACACATTACCCGCATGACATCAAGCAGATCGGGCGATGACCATTTGCCGGACATATAAGCCTCGGCCCCACCTATCGAACCACGCAAAATAAAATCGCGGTAAGCACTGCGATCATGAATCACAATATGCGCATTGATATCCGATTTATCGGATGCCTGACCGAGTTGGATAGTTTCATCACTATCCTGAAACACCAGACTACCCCGGCTAATCCGAGACAGATGCCTGAGTATCCGGCGACGGGCAAAACTCTCGAACCAACCTGCCCTGTCGGAATTGCTCACTTCGGATTGACGCAATGTTGTCATGCTTTGTATTACTGGCCTGAGTTGCCGGAATAATGCTGCCGGCTTGCGGGATGGTCATAAAAAGGGATTCCTTTAAGCCATAGCTTCAACGCCTGCCAGTAAATAGCGGTTACCACCCTGGCTGTCATCCACGGATAGGCCCTGAGAATACCTGAGAGACTACTGGCACTGATCTCACGCCGTTTAAGTGCCATGGTAGCATCGACATGAATTCGATTACCATGTTCGGTCTGGAGATTAAGGCTAAGGGTTTTACCTGGGTTATTACTGCGCCAGTGATATGTCATCTGCATCGGATTAAACGGTGAAACATGCATTTGCTTTTTGAATTGGATACGTTGCAGGCGTAACTGTGGATCACACTCAAGCACATAGCTCTGGCGCTCCCCCCAGGGTGTATTGGTGACTTCGGCAACAATCGTCTGTAACTGCTCGCTGCTGTCAAAACAGTAATAACAGGTGATCGGGTTAATAACGTAACCATAATAACGCAGATTAGCCAACAGCCTCACCGGACCCTTGTGCCGACATTCAGCAACTTCCTCAATTCGCGTGCGCACTGCCTGAGCCAGTGGTACGGCGGGGTCACCAAGATAATCGCTGCGGACAAAACGAGCGGGGCGCCAGCGCTTTTCCGACCACCAGGGCGACATATCAAGCACCATGGGTAATTCGTCCAGATCCAGATACATCATAAATACCCGATAGACAAACTTATGCGTCCGCGGATAAAGACGCCGGTGACGTAGCAGGCCTTCGTAGATGGCGCTACGCATAAACCACCGTATCGGCCTCTGTGCGCAGCGCCGGCAGCGCATTAATAGCATTGGCGACCCGACGCGCACTGACCACTCCATCTTCATGAAAACCATTGCCCAGATAGGCACCCACAAACCAGGTACGATTCAAGCCGTTAAAGTCTATAATACGTTTTGCTGCTGCGATGGATTGCAGTGAAAATACCGGATGACTGTAGTGGAATCGATCAATAATTCTATCCGGCCTGATCGACTCACTCGCGTTTAAGGTCACACAAAAGGTTGTATCCGACTTGATGCCTTGCAGGATATTCATATTATAGGTCAGTATAGCGTACTCCTGAAAGCGACCACGCAACCAGTAATTCCAACTGGACCAGGTCGTTCGACACCTGGGCAACAGGCTTATATCAGTATGCAGCACAACCTCGTTTGCTTGATACGGGATCGCGAGCAGATTATCACACTCCGCACTGGTGGCATCGGCCAGTAGCGTCAGTGCCTGATCGCTGTGACAGCCGAATATGACCTGATCATGGCGACTCACACGACCATCAGCCATTACCAACTCAACCCGATCCGGGTAACGGCGCACCGACAGAATACGGGTATTCAACCGGATAGAACCCCTGAAACCAGCCGTCAGGGGACCAAGGTAATTACGTGACCCACCCTTTATAGCTCGCCATTGTGGACGGCGGTTGACACTGAGCAGGCCGTGATTCTTAAAAAACCGAACAAAGAACAGCAATGGAAAATCCATCATGCACAGCGTTGAGGCAGACCAGATAGCACAGCCCATGGGCAGTAGATACTGGTAAATAAAACCATCGCTGTAATGATTATCGTGCAGGTATTCACCCAGTGTTGTAGTACCTGAAATTCGACCACTTTCCAGATCATCAACCACCTTACGGTTAAAGCGCAGAATATCACTCAGCATCCGGTAAAACGACGGCCGCAGTAAATTACGCCGCTGCGCGAACAGCGTGTTCAGACTGCTGCCACCGTATTCAAGGCCACTGTTGTCACAGCGCACACTGAAACTCATTTCAGTGGGTTGGGTATCGATGCCGAACCCGTCAATCAACTCGATAAAACTGGGATAGGTCCAATCGTTATAGACAATAAATCCGGTATCAATAGCATAATCGCGACCTGCATGATGTACATCAATGGTAGCGGTATGCCCCCCGATACATGCCTGCGATTCGTAAAGTGTAATCCGGTGTCTTTGATGCAGATACCAGGCGGCAGACAGGCCGGAAATACCAGCACCAATTATTGCAATATCCATCGGCTGCCCTGCCATTCAGAAAAACTGTATCGCAGCGATACTAGAAACCATTATGCCTGTCTCATCGTCGGTTGCGGCTGACCGGTTCCATACATCCAATCATGCACCTGGAATCAGCATCGATGCTTAACTACCATCGCTGCGGCACCTTCTGGATTTCAGAAATATCGTATCCCTGCCCTGCCAGAAACGACATCATCGCCTGCAACTCTCGATCTTCGATGGACGGTGTGCGTGCCATAATCCAGACATAATCACGTTGACGACGCCCGATAATAGTCTGAGAATAATCATCCTTCAGATAGATGACCCGATACTCGGCCTTAAACGGCCAGATGAACTGCATCCCCCAAACGGCATTCCCGGTTTGCTGGCGCACGAATCCGCGCGGATTATATTTCCTGATCTTGCCGTCGAAACCACCCTGTCGAAAAGTAAAGTGCGTGTCAATCGAACCATCTGAGTCCATCGAATAAGACTCGACGGCATTATGTGCGCCCTTTTCGACAAAAGTCGGAATATTGGCAATCACATACCAATCGCCCATAAAACGCTCCAGATCAACATAATCTACCGTGCGGATAGGTGGCGGCGAAGCACAGGCGGTCAGGCCTGCCACCACCAGCAAAATGCTACAGACTCGACCAGACATAATATTAAGCACCCTATTCCTCATTCCCAATAAATGATCCGGATAGCGCAGGCCGGTAACCCATCGGCAGATAACGAATCACCTGGCCATCCACACGCGACTCCAGCGACAGCCACTGGCCCGATTCGGCACTGTACCAGAGGCTGATATCA
The DNA here is from genome assembly GCA_022825085.1 of Gammaproteobacteria bacterium. Taxonomy (GTDB): domain Bacteria; phylum Pseudomonadota; class Gammaproteobacteria; order JAJDYQ01; family JAJDYQ01; genus JAJDYQ01. The sequence continues at coordinate 6,130 of JAJDYQ010000063.1, read as the reverse complement.
ATGCCCTTGTCTTCATTAGTCAGATTGAAACGCCGTGCAGCAATCTCCATCTGCTCCAAGCGTAGCTGCTCGTTACTGGAATTTTGAATATCTACACGTAGATAATCACCCGTTTGTGCATTCAATAACTTTTCCTGATGTAGAATACGCCGGTCCCAATAGGCAAAACTCATCACGCAATCACTTTGCAATGCCATGGTTTCACGGTGGGTTACAACCTCGAACACGATACCCTTGCGTTGACCGCTAATATGGGATTCATCTCCATTATCGTCGGTATAGGCTTCAATCTCCTGCAGGCAGCCATTGCTCCAGATCTCACGGTTGCGGTGCTCATAACTGTAAACAGGAATGGCCAGAAAGGTCACCTTGAAATCAGCACTGATAACCACCGTTTTGCGACCATCCTGCACATCGAACTGAAAACGATGCATGCCGATGGGCTTGCCATCCAGCAAAACCCGAAATACAAGCTCCTGCCCATGATTGACGATTTGTGAAGCAATAATCGGCGAGTTGAATGACCACAATACAGCCACTCCAATCAGTAACAAGCATATCCTAGTCATGGCTCTCATCCCGCCGATCACCGGAGCCCGGTCTAATCGGTGGCCCCGGTAAAAATGCGTTAGTTCGCGCCATATAATCAGCATATGCAGGACGGCGTTCACCAATGTCCTTTTCCAGTAGGGCAACACCTGAAATCCTGAGCAATAGAAAAGTCATCAATATCGGCGACAGTAATGCCCACCATCCGCCGGCAGCCACACCAATTAACCCCAGGCCCCACCAGATACAGGCATTACCAAAATAGTTCGGATGGCGTGTATAGCGCCACAGGCCGCGATCCATGACCTTATCCCGATTCTGCACATCTGCCCGAAATCTGGCCAGTTGATAGTCACCGCCTGCCTCAAACACCATACCCAGTATCCAGAGCAGAATACCGGCCAGATCGAGATAGCCCAGCTCACCCGTACCCGCGATGGCAGCCAGCAATGGCAGCGACACCACCCAGGCGATCAATGCCTGCAAACCAAACACAATATACAGGCTCTTGAATGCAAAGTGGGGCTCATTATTGGCCCGAATGACCTGATAGCGCCGATCCTCTCCTTCCCCCCAATTACGCCAGATGATATAAGCACACAAACGTAACGCCCAGATCGCAACCAACACCAGCACTAATCCTGCACGGGGACCGGTCGCCGGCAGGCTCCAGGCATAAGTCAGCGCCACCAATAAAAACATCAAAGACCACAAACTATCAACAATACTGACATCGCGCTTCGCCAGACTCACCAGCCATGCAACTACAGCAGCGACCATGAGCGTGATCAGACCAATGAAGTAGCTTTGCAAATCAAACATATTTATCCCTGATTCTCCGCCATAACCACCTCCTGCGATGGCGCAATCCCGGCAAAACCATCCCAACGATTGGCCATGGCCATCATCAACGGCATCAACAATGCCCAACCCAGCGCCAGCGCGGCAACACCGATAACGTGATTGGTAAACATCACACCACCAAGACGCTCACCGGCAAGGAAGGCCAGCGGTCCACCGATAGCTCCAAACAGACCGGCCCACACCAGATGCCGTTTGAACCAACGCAAACTGACGTTAAAAGTAGTGGCGAAGCTAACCCACAACGCCACGATCCAGTAGGGAGCGGCACCCTGGATCAGAGTACCAGAGGGATATATCAGCCAACCGGCGGCAACCAGCAGACTGTCCCAAACTGCACCGATAAGGGCAGCCATGATAATCAGAACAAGTTCGGCCCCGGCGCGAGGTGCCATAAATAAGTGATAGGACAACGCAACAATAGCCAGCGCAACACCGATCAGGGGCATCATATTCGCTGCACCGATAACACAGCCAACCCAGCAGATCTGATAAATCATAATATTGATCACGATCTTCACTGCTATCTCATCACGCTGGACGCTCGAACAGATAGTGACTGACCCACCACTCCTGACCATTGTTAAAGCCGAACAACTCGGCACAGGCCATAAAAAACAGGCGCCAGCGCGTCCACCAGATCTCGGCTTCATCACCGTAGGTGTGGCGCAAAATCGGCATGATTCGCGCCTTGCGCTGATCCATTCGTGCCAGCCAGGCATTAAGAGTGCGCTCATAGTGACGCCCATCCCAGCGCCATTGCCGACAGAGCTTCAGATGGTCCTGAAAGTGCAGTGGCAGAACATCACTTGGCATGATCCCACCACTGAAAAAATACCGGCTCATCCAGTCACTAGCGTCACGATCAATAAACTCATAGGGAACCAGACGATGACAAAAAATGTGCATGAAAAATTTACCATCCGGCTCAAGCCAGTCATAAATACGCTCGAACAGCTTGCGATAGTTACGCATGTGCTCAAACATCTCCAGTGATACAACCCGCTGAAACCGCTGTTCAATGACAAAGTCATTCATATCAGCAGTAACGATATCCACATTATCCAAACCCTCGCGGCGCATACGGGACTCAATATACTCCCGCTGCCCAACGGAATTGGAAATTCCAATAACATGGGAATGCGGATAGTGCCGCGCAATCCACAACGTCAGTGCCCCCCAGCCACATCCAAGCTCAAGAACTCGCATACCGTCCCGGATGCCGGCACGGTCACAGGTGAGCTGCAACGCATCGGCCTCGGCTCGCTCCAACGATTGCTGGTGCTGCCGCCAATAACAGCAACTGTATTTGCCTTTTTCGCCCAGCACCTCTGCAAAAAAGCTGGCCGGGACCTCATAATGCTGTTCATTAGCCTCTTCAGGGGCCGGCGCAATTGGCGCGGCATCCATCATCCGTACAAAGGCTTCCAGTCGCCACGCCGCCCCCTCGCTATCGGACGGTTCAATTTCACCAAGACGCTGCTGTAATAGCCGGCGAATGATCATGCGCACCACGCCGTCCGGTACCAGACCCCGCTCCACCCATTCGGTTATGTAATCGCTTGCAGCACTCACCAGATAGCTCCCCCCACTCACGGACCCTGCCACCCTATACGATGCCTCTGGAAAATCGGATCAACAGTGATCCAAATGCCGTCCGCAACACGTATCATACCCCGATGAGCACAACAGTTAAAAAGCCGGCAGGCGGCGGTGAGAGCGCATCTCTGGGGGTATGTATGCGCCGGGTTGCCAAGCACCGCGACAAGGATGCGTTTGCAAAGCTGTTTGACCATTACGCACCACAGCTGCGTGCTTACAGTCTGGCACATGAACCCGGTGCCGGGCTGGTAGCCGACGAACTGGTGCAGGAAGTGATGATACGAGTCTGGCTGAAAGCCGGTAAATACAACGCTGGGCTGTCAAGCCTGAACACCTGGATTTTTACTCTGGCGCGCAACTGCCGTATCGATCACCTGCGACGCAACAAGCGGTATGTCACAACAATTGATCCTGCCGATATATTCAATGATATCGAAGATGAAAATCCCGGACCATTCCAACAGGCCCAGATCAGCCGAATCGAAGAAAACATACATGCCGGCCTCAAAGAACTGCCACGAGGGCAAGCCGAAGTTCTGACCAAAGTCTATCTGGAAGGGAAAAGCCACCGCCAAGCCAGCGTGGAACTGGAATTGCCGCTGGGTACCGTCAAGTCGCGCGTACGTCTGGCACTGAAGAAGCTCGAAGTGCTGCTCACGAGGTAACGATGACAACCGCAAACCATTCTTCCCCAGACAACCACCCGCCTGACGAATTACTGATCGGCTACTCGGCTGGCAGTCTGCCTCTCAGTCAAGCCCTGTGTATCTCGGCTCATCTGGAGCACTGCAACACCTGTCAACGTAAACTACAACGGCTGAACCTTGTTGGTAGCGCACTAATGCAGCAACTGCAGCCATCACCAACATCGGCCAGGCTGAAATCATCCATTCTTGACCAGCTCGACAACCTGATCGAAGAACAGACACCGCCACCATCCGGGACAGACTCTTCAGTGCCACGCTGCCTGCGCCAGTTTATCCGTGGTGGCTACCACAATCTCAACTGGAAACGAGTATCAAAGGACATATCCCGTATCGAACTATGTCGCGACAATAATGGTGCCAGAGTGGAACTGCTAAAAATCAGGCCCGGCGGTGCGGTAGCCACACACACCCACCTGGGCGATGAATACACTGTTGTCCTTGAAGGCAGCTTCTCGGATGAAAAAGGACTCTATCAACGGGGCGACTTCCTGCGGCGTGACCACAATGATCGTCATACACCCGTTGCCACACATGATCGGGAATGCATCTGTCTGGCGGTAAGCGAAGGCCCAATACAGCTCACCGGCTTTTTCAGCCGTCTGCTCAACCCATTCATTCGTCGTACTCATGCCGGCTAAAGTGACCATCCACTAACAAGTCCGGTGCGGTCACTCTTTTAAATTCCGAGAGTGGCAGAACCCTCCTGAAGCCGTACCGATTCCTGCCGGTCGCCCCCAGACAACCAATCCATTCTGACCAGGGTTGGTCATGATCATGGTCTTTGATTCCGCCCAAAACTTATACACAGATTGTTAAGTTATGCACAGAATAATATATTCTGAATACGAAAAAATGGAATTTAGGCAAAATCGAGAAAATTTTGAGCGCATTATACGTTAGTTCCAGAACGGCATTCTGGAACTAACGTGGGACCCGCAATCGTGTTTGGTGATTTTTTGTATAAAAAAGATACAGGAGTTGATATGAAAGCCGAAATATGTGTAAAGCTAAAATGCCAAACGAAGTGGATATTGAGCGCTATATATCCACTTCTTTTAAGTTGTCAGGTGAATGGCGTTCTTCCGAATCTGGAAGCAATGTGCATCCCAAATCGTGTTTGATGATTTTTTGTATAAAAAAGATACAGGAGTTGGTATGAAAGCCGAAATATGCGTAAAGTTAAAATGCCCAATGAAGTTGATATGTAGCGCTATATATCCACTTCTTTTGGGCTATCAAGTGAATAGCATTCTTCCCGCTGATGAGGGGAATATATCGGAATCCGTTGAACAAAAGGTACTTGATTTGGTGGAGGATTCTGCGGTATCGATTGAGTCTCATATGCGTTCACTGCGCCAGTTGGACTTTGCGCATGATCCGGTAAAGCAGGAATATCGATACAATACAACCGAAATCAGAGCAGGTAATCAGTGGAGTTAAGTATTAAGTCCCAAAAATAACATTTGCACAAAACCCATACACTCTTTTGCAACAGCATTTTGAGTATGAGAAAATATTTTATGCGGGCAGGTAATATAGCAGACTCTACTTACTGACTCAAGCATCCTGCTATCCTGAGCTGTTGATTAAACAAACCAAGTTTCGGCTAAATATACCGACACTTTTCAGGTACTGACCGCGGTCATAACTCTATATAAATCGAACAGGATGAAAGCTATGGACCATTACTCCAACGGCGGTCGCTTCCTGTTGCTATCAGCGGCATTTGTCATCCTGATAGCAGGGATGAAAGCAGCCGCACCAGTATTAACCTCATTTTTGCTCTCCATCTTCATCGCCATAATCAGCGCACCCTCCATGTTTTTCCTTCAGCGCCAAGGATTGCCGACACCTATTGCGCTGCTGGCAGTGATTTCGATGATTGTGCTGGCTTTAACGCTGATTGGCGTCCTGACAGGAAATTCGATTGAGAATTTTCAACAATCACTTCCTGCATACCAGCTACGCCTGCAAGAACGGCTGCAAGGCGTTGCCGAATTACTGGAAAAAATTGGCATAAAAATATCTTTTCAGGATATCCGGGCATATTTCGATCCTGCTATTGTCATGCAACTGGCAGTCAATGTGCTCAGCGGATTAGGCAGTGTGCTGACCAATGGCTTTCTGATTCTGCTGACTGTGGTTTTCATGTTATCCGAAGCATCAGCCTTCCCCGAAAAAATACACCGTGCCTTGAATAAACCAAGCCAGTCACTTGCGGGATTTGACCATTTCCTAAAAACCGTCAGGCGCTATATGGCAATCAAAACCTGGACCAGTCTGGCAACAGGCCTGATCATATGGCTATCATTATGGCTGCTGGGGCTGGACTACCCATTATTGTGGGGCGTTATGGCCTTTTTATTAAATTATGTGCCGAATATAGGTTCCATTATTGCTGCCATACCGGC
>JAJDYQ010000021.1 GCA_022825085.1 Gammaproteobacteria bacterium | reverse complement strand
GTCATTCCTGCGAAAGCAGGAATCCAAAGGAAACGGTCATCCCACGTGAAAAGCAAATAGAAAAATGGAGGCGTCAGTGGAAGATAGAGTTGATTGAAAAGAGCAATCCAGAGTGGGTGGATTTATATGGAGAATTGGTTTGAGTGGATTCCTGCTTTCGCAGGAATGACAGAGGAGGATCCCCGGTTTGTATCAGTCTGGCCCCGCCTTTTTGATGGTCAGGGTATTTTCCTGAGCCTGCTATTCGACGAACATCAAAGCCCGTCATTCCTGCGAAAGCAGGAATCCAAAGGAAACGGCCATCCCACGGGAAAAGCAAATAAAAAAATGGAGGCTTCAGTGGAAGATAGAGTTGATTGAAAAGAGCAATTCAGAGAGGGTGGATTCCTGCTTTCGCAGGAATGACAGAGGCTTGGTTTGAGTGGATTCCTGCTTTCGCAGGAATGACAGTGCCCCGGCCAGGATGGATTCCTGCTTTCGCAGGAATGACAGAGCCGAATACCCGGTTTGTATCAGTCCGGCCCCGCTTTTTTATGGCTCCAGCCGTCCATGCCTGAAATGATCGGACATGGGCGGCTCACCCTGTCATTCAGGGGGTGTTGTCCGTGTCCTGTGGCGGAGACATATCGCTTCTGGGCAGTTCCAGTTGTTTGGCCATGACAACGGCCTGGGTGCGATTATGGACATGCAGTTTGCGGTATATTTCGGTCAGATGCGCCTTGATGGTCGCTTCGGTAACGAACATGATGTCTGCCATTTCCTTGCTCGGCTTGCCATCGCGCAGTAGCGTCAGGACTTTTAGCTGTGTGGCCGTCAAATCAGCAAAGTCGGGTTTGTCGGCGGGCTGCGGGTCTGACATGTCCATGTCAACAGACCCCGGAAACCAGATGTCTCCGTCAAGTACGGCGTGGATAGCTGCCGCGATTTCATCCATGCCGGAATGCTTGGGAATAAAGCCACTGGCCCCGTAACGCAGGGAGTCCAGGATAACTGACTGGTCATCATAGGCTGATATCACGATAACGGGCAGGGCAGGGTAGGCTTTTTTTATATACAGGAGTCCGTCAATACTGTCGGTGTCGTTGAGCTTGAGATCAAGCAACAGCAGGCTGATATGGTTGCCGGTCGATAGTATGGCTTTCAGTTCTTCCAGACTATTGGTTTCATGCGTTACTGCATCCGTCACCGACCTTTTTAACAAATGCACAATGGCCTCCCGGAATAGCGGGTGGTCATCTGCAACCAGAATATTGATAGCCATTGTTGTGATTACTCCATGTTTCCGGGTGGTGCGGGGCTTGAAAACAGGTCGGCCGGCTTATGCAGCCTGTCGGGAGATTATTTTAATTCAATTCTGTCTGCACAATTAGACGAAAGTCTAATTGTGCAGACGGTTTTCAGTCGGCATGGTCACCATCGTGTCAGTTTATCTGCCGGATGCAGACAGATTGACGGGTTCAGGGTGGCGATGTCCCTTGCTGTGCAGGTATGGCGCCGGAGACTGGCTTTCCCTGTGAGCAATTTTATTACCACGAGGAGGTGGATAAGGTCATGTCTGACGATATCAAAAATTTTAGTACGCTGTCGCGCCGGGGTTTTCTGAAAACTTCGGTGGCAGGTGCCATGGCGGCCAGTGCGCCGGCATTTTTTGTGAACAACGCTTATGCCTATACCAACGCGCCCAAGGGCAGCACGGTAACTTTTGGCTTTAATGTCCCCCAGACCGGTGCCTATGCCGACGAGGGCGCTGATGAGTTGCGTGCCTACAGGCTGGCGGTAAAGCATATCAATGGTGAAGGCGACGGCGGTATGCTCAATACCATGCGGCCTGCTGCGCTGAAAGGTGACGGTGTCAATGGTAAAAAGGTCGATTTTGTAACAGGCGATACCCAGACCAAGTCCGATGCGGCGCGTGCTTCTGCAAAGCGCATGATCGAGAAGGATGGGGCCATTATGATTACCGGCGGTTCATCTTCCGGGGTGGCTATCGCCGTGCAGTCATTGTGCCATGAGCAGGGTATCATCTTTATGGCAGGTCTGACTCATTCCAACGACACGACGGGCAAGGACCGCCGCAAGTATGGTTTCCGTCACTTTTTTAATACCGAAATGTCCGGTGCCGCCCTGGCTCCGATTCTGGAAAAGGAGTTTGGCAATGATCGCGTGGCCTATCACCTGACTGCCGACTATACCTGGGGCTGGTCACAGGAGGGTTCCATCAAGAAATATACCGAGGCACTGGGCTGGAAGACGGGCGATGCAGTCCGTACCCCTCTCGGCGCGGGTGATTTTTCACAGTATATCACTCCGGTGCTCAACTCCGGTGCCGATGTTCTGGTTCTGAACCACTACGGTAAGGACATGGTGAACTCGTTGACCCAGTCGGTGCAGTTTGGTCTGCGTGACAAGCAGGTCAATGGTCAGGATTTTCAGATCGTTGTGCCTTTGTTCTCGCGTTTGATGGCGCAGGGTGCCGGCGATAATATCAAGGGTATTTACGGTTCAACCAACTGGAACTGGTCTCTGCAGGACGAGGGTTCCAAGGCATTTGTCAAATCTTTCGGTGCCGAGTACGGTTTCCCTCCCTCGCAGGCAGCCCATACCTGCTACGTTCAGGCGTTGCTGTATGCGGATGCCTGTCAGCGTGCCGGTACGTTTGATCCGTGCGGCGTGATCGAGGCGCTGGAAGGCCATAAGTTCGATGGCATGGGCAACGGCCCGGTTGAGTATCGCCAGGAGGATCATCAGTGCTTTAAGGATGTGCTGGTTGTGAGGGGTAACGAGCAGCCTGCTTCACAGTTTGATCTGTTGAAGGTTGTGGAGGTCACGCCACGTTCCAAGGTTGAGTATTCTCCGACCATGGACGGTTATTCCGGTAACCTTGGCTCCTGTCAGGCGGCCTGATCCGGGGCAGGCCCACCGGTCGCAGATGGCGGCCGGTGGGTGATGCCTGAAATTATCTGAACAAGTGCCATGGATGCGATTCTGATACAGATTCTAAACGGCCTGGATAAGGGGGGGGCCTATGCCCTGATCGCCCTCGGCCTTACTCTGGTGTTTGGTACCCTGGGCGTCGTCAATTTTGCGCACGGTGCCCTGTTTATGCTGGGTGCCTTCGTATCCGTGACAGTGCAGAATATCCTGACCATCTCCAGAAAGGTAAAGGACGAAAGCATCACTTTCTTTGATGCCTATAAGGAAACCCCTTATCTGGAAATATGGTGGGGCGATACCGGTGCCATGATTATTGATTATGCGGTGCCGATATCCATTTTCGTGGCCATCCCGGTCATGTTGTTGATCGGCCTCGCCATGGAGCGCGGGCTGATTCGATTCTTTTATAAACGCGAAGACGCCGATCAGATTCTTGTGACGTTTGGCTTGGCGATTGTGATTCAGGAGATCGTCAAGGCCAATTATGGTGCCAATCCGATCCCGACACCTGCCCCGGAAGTAGTAGCCGGGAGCGCACCGGTCGGTTCCTGGGTGGGCCTTGGTGCTGATCTGGTCTATCCCTGGTGGCGCATGATTTACCTGTCTTTTGCGTTGACCGTTATCGGCGCAGTGTTTGCCTTTCTGCATTACACCACTTTCGGCATGGTCGTGCGGGCCGGTATGCACGACCGTGAAACGGTTGGCCTGCTGGGTATCAATATCGAACGCCGGTTTACGATTGTATTCGGTCTGGCGGCCGTGGTGGCCGGTCTGGCCGGTACGATGTACACGCCTATACTGCCACCGGATTATCACATGGGCATGGATTTTCTGGTGTTGTCCTTTGTGGTGGTGGTGGTCGGTGGCATGGGCTCGCTGGCCGGGGCCGTCGCCGCCGGATTCCTGCTTGGCATCTTGCAGTCTTTTGCTTCAATGAATGAGGTCAAGTCCATTTTTCCGGGCATCGATCAAATCATTATCTATCTGGTCGCCGTTGTTGTTCTGCTTGTCAGGCCCAGAGGCCTCATGGGCAAGGATTAAGGAGGGCTGAAGCATGGATGCTATCAATTCCTCGTCGGCTCGCAAGGATAATCTCGCCATGATTATTTTCGTGGCGGTAGTGCTTACCGCACCATTGTGGGGCAAGCTAATCGGGGCCGGCTACCCTGATCTGTTACAGAAGTTTGCTATTTTCGGGCTGTTTGCCATTGGTTTTAACCTGTTGTTTGGCCTGACCGGTTATCTGTCTTTTGGTCATGCTGTTTTTCTGGGTGTCGGTTCCTATACTGCCGCGTGGTCGTTTAAGCTGCTGAGCATGAATCCGATACCGGCGGTTATCTTTGCGCTGTTACTTTCGGGTCTGTTTGCGGCCGCCATCGGTTATGTCAGCCTGAAACGAACGGGTATCTATTTTGCCATCCTGACCCTGGCATTCGCGCAGATGGGCTATAACCTGGCTTATTCCGTGCTGACACCGATTACCAATGGTGAGACCGGTCTCAGGGTGTTGCGCAGTGATCCCCGCATTATTGACAGCGCCTTCGGTGTGCAGATTGAAGGCTCTCCAATCGGCAGTTTCTTTGGTATCGAGATGACCGGTTACAGCGGATTTTATTTTTGCGCAGCCATGTTAATTGTCGGTTTTTATGTCGCTCTTCGTGTTTTCAGGTCACCCTTCGGCATGAAGCTGGTGGCCATCAAATCAAACCAGACCCGCATGGAGTACACCGGCTATAACCCGAAGCCCTATCTGCTGACTGTCTTTATTATCTCCGGTATGTACGCCGGTCTCGCGGGCGCATTGATGGTGATCGTCGATCCCCTTGCCGGGGCCGAGCGGATGCAGTGGACAGCTTCCGGTGAGGTTGTGTTGATGACGATTCTCGGTGGTGTGGGCACGCTTGTCGGGCCACTGCTGGGCGCTGCAGTGATTAAGTATTTTGAAAATATTTTTTCTGCAATTAATGAGACAGTGTTGCAGGCTACCTTTGATTTTCTACCCGCAGGTTTGCAGAATTTTATGGTGGCCGTTGTTCATCCGTTTGTCGGCGAGGGCTGGCATTTGACCCTCGGCGTTCTGTTTATGATCGTCATCATTTTTATGCCGGGCGGCATTATGGAAGGTATCAGGCGCCTGACGAACTGGGTCAGACGTAGAAAGGAGTAAGTCATGTCTGACAACGATGACAGCTACATACTCGAAATTATTGGAGTCAATAAAACCTTTGGTGGTCTGAAGGCGCTCTCCAATATCAATCTGAAGGTGAAAGAGGGCAGTACGCACGCCATTATCGGGCCTAACGGCGCAGGCAAGTCAACATTGCTGAATACCTGTATCGCCAAACTCGTCCCGGATAGTGGCTCGATTATTTTTGCCGGACGTGACCTTGCCCATGGTATTACACCGCATGGCATTAACCAGATTGGGGTGTCGCGTGTATTTCAGACCCCGGAGATCTTCCCGAAATTGTCATTGCTGCATAATGTGATGATCCCGGCATTTGCGAAACGCGACGGGTTTTTCAGATTTAATCTGTTCAAATGGCTGCGGGATGAAAAAAAGCTGAAAGATGAGGCCATGAGTTATCTCGATAACCTCGGTTTGTCTGATAGTGCAGAGGTTCACGCCGGCAGCCTGTCACGCGGCGACAAGCGCCGTCTGGAGCTGGCGATGTGTCTGATTCAACATCCGAAACTGCTGCTGCTTGATGAACCCACGGCCGGCATGGCGCGCCACGATACCAATCGCACGATTGAGCTGTTGAAGGATATCAGGGAAGACGGTATGACCAGAATTATTATTGAACATGATATGCATGTGGTGTTCAGCCTGGCTGACCGTATCAGCGTGCTGGCACAGGGGGCTATTATTGCCGAGGATGAGCCGGAGGCCATTAAGGGGCATCCAGGGGTTCGTGAGGCCTATCTGGGGAGTGCCGAGATATGAGCGAAAAGGAACATGTTGTCGGTGATATTGGCGCGGTCGATATCAGTCGCAAGTCCCATATTACTTCTATGGGTAATGCTCCGGCCTATTTTTCGGCATGGGACCTACATTCCTATTATGGTGAAAGCTACATTGTGCAGGGTGTCAGTTTTGATGTGCGGGAAGGTGAAATTCTGGCATTGCTGGGGCGTAATGGTGCCGGTAAAACTTCCACGCTTCGCTCCATCAGTCGCACCGATACGCCGCAATTGCATCATGGTGAAATCTGGCTGGATCATCAACCCATTCATAGTATGAAATCGTTCAGGGCTGCACAAAACGGCATTGCCCTTGTGCAGGAAGACCGCCGTATTATTCCTGGTTTGAGTGTTGAGCAGAGCCTGGAACTGGCGCAGATTGCCGAACCGGTTGGCTGGGCCAGAGAACGCATCTATGAGCATTTTCCCCGTCTGGCCGAGCGTCGCAAACAGGAAGCAGTGACCCTGTCAGGTGGTGAGCAGCAGATGCTGGCGGTTGCCCGTGCGCTGGCCCGTGATGTAAAACTGTTGCTCCTTGATGAGCCTTACGAAGGATTGGCACCGGTTATTGTGCAGGAGATTGAGCGCATTCTCGAAAGTATCCGCGAACTGGGCATGACCACTATTATCGTCGAGCAGAATGCCGTTGCCGCCCTCAAACTTTCGGACCGGGCCGTTATTCTCGATATGGGAAAGGTGGTTTTTGACGGAGCTGCACAGGAGGTTCTGGATAATAACGAACTGCGTGAAGAGTATCTGGCCATCTGATGTGGAGCAGCTTCCATAGCATGTGGCGGACGGTGCGTCCTTGAGCTACAAGTCCATTCTTGTCTATCTGGACGATGGTAAAAGTAACTCTGACCGGGTGAGTGTGGCTTTGCAAATGGCGGCATCTCATGGTGCCCATCTGACCGGCGTATCTCTGCTTACCCTTAAACCGGAAAACCTGAATACTACCAGCGACAAGGTGGCCGCGCTGGAATCAAAGCGCATGGCGGAAGGCCTTGTTGCAGATTTTGCAGAGCGGGCCGGGGCGGCAGGTATTTCCTTTGATACTTTCACCATCCATGGCAATTCGGACGAAAGTGCTGCCGGTATGGCTCGCTGTGGTCGCAATGCGGATCTGGTTATCCTGGCCCAGCCGAATCCGGATAGCCTTAACTTTAACCGTATGCTCGGCCTGGCTGAAAAGGTCATGTTGTACAGTGGTCGCCCCATTCTTTTTGTGCCGTATATAGGAGCCAACAGGATTCCGTTTGTAAAGGCCCTTGTTTCCTGGGATGGAACGCCGGCCGCGACGCGCGCAACATACGATGCCATTCCCATGTTAAAGATGACTGGTGAGGTCACCATACTGGTCGTTCAAAGCCGGAAACAACTGGAAAGTAAAAATGACGTACAGGCCGGTGCGTTGTCGCACAGTCTGCAAAGGCATGGTGTTCATGCCCGTGTGGAAAGTATATTGCCGGGCTCTTCAAGTGTGGCCAATGTGATTCTCAATGAAGTATCGCAGCATGATATCGATGTTCTGGTCATGGGCGGATACGGCACACCCAAACTACAGCAAAAAATACTGGGGGGAGTCACGCGCTCCTTGCTATCGACCATGCTGATTCCGGTGCTCATGGCGCATTAGTCGGGCCTGTCTGTTCAGGATTGTTTTAATGACTGAAATGCCTGCAAGGCCCTGTTGCGCGAAGCCTTTAGATCCACCACGGGTTCCGGGTAGGTCACTCCGGGCTTGACTCCGGCTTTTATCAGGGTGTTTGCCGGTGCTGTCCACGGTTCAAACAGATACTGATCCGGCAGGGCTGATAACTCAGGCACAAAATGGCGTACATAGTCTCCCTGCGGATCAAATTTTTTGCCCTGCATCACGGGATTAAAGATGCGAAAAAAAGGTGCGGCATCCGCACCGCAGCCTGCTATCCATTGCCAGCCGGCACTGTTGTTGGCCAGATCGGCATCCAGCAGGGTGTCCCGGAACCAGCGTTCGCCATGGTGCCAGTGCAGGAGCAGGTTTTTAACCAGAAATGAACCGGTAATCATGCGCATGCGATTGTGCATATAGCCGGTTTGCCATAACTCCCGCATACCGGCATCGACCATGGGAATGCCCGTCATCCCGGTTTGCCAGGCCGTCAATGCAGACGGATCGGTCACCCAGGGAAATCGGTCAAATTTTGATTGCAGATTGCATTCCGGCAGTTCGGGGTTATGGTAGAGCAGATAGTATGAAAACTCCCGCCAGCCCAGCTCGCTGCAAAAATGGTCTGTATGTTTGTCATCGGCGATGGTGCGCACGGAGTGCCATAGCGTATGGGGTGATATTTCACCAAAATGGAGATGGGGTGAAATTCTTGATACCCAGGGGGCGGCCGGCAGATTGCGTCCGTCCCTGTAGTGTGCCAGACCAGTTTCGATGAACTGTCGGAAACGTGTCAGGGCACCCTGCTCGCCGATATCCCAGTGTGATTGCAGCTTTTTATCCCAGCGTATTTCAGGCAGCAGGTTCAGATGTTCCAGAGCAAGGGCGTTTTGATCACTGTGCCAGCGCACCCCTGTCGCCGATGCCGTCAGCGGTCTGCGTGGTTCACCGGACGCCAGACAGCCTTTTCGATAGAATGGTGTGAAAACTCTGTATGGGCTGCCATCGTTCTTGAGGATATTCCAGGGTTCCCAGAGTAGTGAACCGTTATGGCTTGCGACGGTTATATTGCGGGCTGACAACTGCTCCTTGATGTGGGTATCGCGCCTTGTCCTCCAGGGTTCATAGCAGCGATTCCAGTAAACAGCCTTTATCGAGTAGTTTTGTGCGAGAGATAAAAGGATGGTCAGCGGGTCACCTGCATATAATGATAATCGACCATCAAGCGATGTGTTCAGTGATTGTAATGAGTGATGCAGCCACCACCGACTGGCGGCACCCATGGCATATTCGCCGGCATTCTCATCGTCCAGAATATAAATGGGCATGACGACCT
>JAJDYQ010000032.1 GCA_022825085.1 Gammaproteobacteria bacterium | reverse complement strand
ACGGGAAAAGCAAATAGAAAAATGGAGGCGTCAGTGGAAGATAGAGTTGATTGAAAAGAGCAATCCAGAGTGGGTGGATTTATATGGAGAATTGGTTTGAGTGGATTCCTGTTTTCGCAGGAATGACAGTGCCCCGGCCAGGATGGATTCCTGCTTTCGCAGGAATGACAGTGCCGGATCCCCGGTTTGTATCAGTCCGGCCCTGCTTTTTTATGGCTCCAACTCAGAGATATATTGCCTCCTGAATCAGTCTGATATGACGACGCAAGCGGCTGACCTGTTATATCGCAAAGGCACAGTCGCCTTACCCGTAACCTGTTGCTGTACTGTACCGCTGGCCTCCTTAATGTCCTGCCAGACAGTTATTTATCCGGATGATTTTGGTTGCCACGGTTTTTTCTGTGGCAATTTGATTTGGAGAGCGCATAGAGTGCTTTCCAGTCCAGAATTTTGATGTTGCGACGAGATGCCCTGATATAGCCTTTTTCCTGAAATTTTTTGAAAAGCCGGCTCAGCGTTTCAACTGCCAGGCCAAGGTAGTTGGCTATGTCATGGCGAGACATGCTGAGATTGAATTCCGTCGCAGAAAAACCCCTTTCTCTGAAACGCACTCCAAAACCGGTCAGCAGATTTGCCAGACGGGCTTCCGCACTCATCTGCCCCAGCACCATCATCATCTGTTGCTCTCGGGAAATCTCACGACTGACGATTCGCATGAAGGAATTTCTCAGGTTGTGGTTGGCCTGACATAACTTATCCAGTAGTTCAGGAGTCGATATTTCACATACTGTCGCAGTCTCTAATGCCATGGCGGTGGAATTGGGACATATACCCCCCAGACCATCCAGGCCCACAATCTCGCCGGGCAGGTAAAAGCCGGTTATCTGCTTCCGGCCCTGCTCGTTAATGATGAATGTTTTATAAGAACCTGAGCTGACAGCGAAAATCCTTTGAGTGTTATCGCCTGCGTGATAAAGAACCTCATTACGCTCCGTGCGGAGCCTGCTTTTTACGATGGTATCTAGGTTTTCCAGCTCGCTGCTGCTCAGACCATGAGGAATACACAGATAGGACAGGCCGCATGAGTGGCATCCGACTTTTTTTTCTGTCGGGATCGTTACAGGGTGCTTTATCGTTTCGGGCATGGTGCTACTTTCAGCATTGTCGTCCGGTGCATTATAATGGCAATATCCGGTTAAATGGTTATCCAGAGCATGGTTTTACCTCAAAAACGACAGGGCCGCTCGCTTTCCGAGTGGTTTCAGACAACGGCAGGAGCAGATTTGCTGGAAAAGGAAAATGCCCTGTTGAAGAAGGTACTACCGGAGTTGTTTGGCTATCATCTACTGTGGACCGGGGAGGGAAATTATTGGCCGGGTGTTGCATCTTCATCGGTCGCACATCATGTCCGCCTGCAGGCACCGGATGAGTCCGCTGTCAGGGATTGTGATGTCATCGGCAGCCATACCAGCCTGCCTGTTCAGCGGGACAGCATTGATGTTGTCATTCTGCCACATCTTCTGGAGTATGACCCACACCCGCATGCACTCCTGAGAGAGACCGAGCGTGTGCTCCATCCAAACGGTCATATCATCATTCTGGGGTTTAATCCGGTCGGCTATCATGGGCTCTGCCGGGTATTATCAGGATTCCGGGGCAATATGCCGTGGCAGGGGCATTTTTATCACCCCCTGCGCATCCGGGACTGGCTTAAACTGCTTGGTTTTGTTGTTAAATCAGTAAGTTACGCTGCTTTTTTACCATCAATTCGATATGAAAGAATGGCCCGATGCAGCCGATTTATTGAACAGGCGGGGCAGGGGATGCTTGCGCCGTTGAGTGGTGTGTATATGATCACCGCTCGTAATTTGATTGTTACCTCCAATGTGATCAAGCCTGAGCGGAGCAGGAAAAAAGCTGTTCTTGATGGGGTGATAGAACCGACAACCCGCACCTGTTTGCCAAATAAGCGGCTCCGGGAAGTATGAGTAAAGTAGAAATTTTTGTCGATGGTGCCTGTCGCGGTAATCCCGGTCGCGGCGGCTGGGGTGCATTGATGCGCTACAGGGGACAGGAAAAATCCTTTAACGGGGGTGAAGTGGACACAACCAATAATCGTATGGAACTCGCAGCGGCAATTATGGCATTGGAAAAACTGAAGCGTCCCAGTGAGGTTGTACTGACAACAGATTCGCAGTATGTCAAAAAAGGCATCAGTGAGTGGATCCATAACTGGAAAAAAAATGGCTGGAAAACCACCGCTAAAAAACCGGTAAAAAACATGGATCTCTGGCAGCGCCTTGAGCAGGCAGTCAGTCAGCATGATGTGGAGTGGTGCTGGATAAAGGGCCACAGCGGTCATCGGGAGAATGAAATCGCCGATAGACTGGCTAATGCGGCCATTGATGCGCTACCCCCGGATAAGCCATAATCCCGATATGCGCCAAATCGTTCTTGACACAGAAACTACTGGCCTGGAAGTGGGCCATGGCCACCGCATTATTGAGATTGGTTGCGTGGAGATTATGAATCGTCGCCTGTCAGGGAATAATTATCACCAGTATCTCCAGCCGGATCGTGAGATCGATGAAGGTGCGGCTGAGGTACACGGCATCAGCAACCAGTTTTTGGCCGATAAACCGCGCTTTGCCGATATTGCCTCTGATCTGCTGACCTATCTCGAAGGGGCCGAGCTGATTATTCACAATGCGCCATTCGATGTCGGTTTTTTGAATGAAGAGTTCAGAATGGTTTATGACAGCCAGTTTGAGCTGGCGGATAAGTGCCAGATCCTCGATACCCTCGCCATGGCACGAAGGATGCACCCCGGCGCCAGAAATGGCCTGGATGCTCTGTGCAAGCGGTACGATATTGATAATTCCAGCCGTGATTTACACGGCGCATTGCTGGACTCGGAAATCCTGGCCGATGTCTATCTGGCCATGACTGGCGGACAGAGCTCGCTTTCACTGGATACCGATGAGGATACCGGACAGATACAGCAGCAGGCTGTTGTTGATCGGCTCAGTACCAATCGTGCCAGCCTGCCGGTTATACCTCCCAGAGCCGCCGAGACCGAGGCCCATGACCGGTATCTCGATATGATCGAAAAGCAGTCAGGCTATTGTGTCTGGCGCCGCCATGAAAATGAGAATCTAAATTAATTAGTAACTATAATTTATTGATTTATAAAGAAATTAAAAATGGAAGAATCACATTCAGGTTCTATTATGGTCGGCAGCATGTGGATGATATTTTTATCTGCTCTATTGTTCTGGCTGCCTGTCTTTGGACCTCTCATTGCCGGCTGGGTCGGCGGGGTTAAGTCAGGTGGCCCCATGAATGGCATCATCGCGGTATTTTTTCCTGCTGTTGTCGTTGCCGTATTGCTGGCATTGGTGCCGGCAGCTGCATTGACAGGCATTCCGGTTATCGGTGTCATTGTTGGCGTTGTCGCCGCATTTGGGCTGTTTATCTTTATCGGCCTGCAAGTCGGTCTGTTGCTGGTTGGTGCCATCATTGGCGGGGTAATGTCCTGAATCGGATTGATGCAAAGCCCTCGGCTCTGACAAGGGCAACACCGAATAATACAGCGGCTTATGATTCAGGATACATTACGGTTAATTGAGCAATGCGCCGATGTCGTCATTATTTCGGCAACACGCCGCCTGTCACGACGCCTGCTGTTTGAGTATCACCGGCAACAGCAGAAAAAAGGGCTGAAGGTCTGGCCAACCCCTGAAATACTGCCATGGTCAACATGGTTGCAGAAGCAGTGGAAGCTGTTTGCTGTACGTACTCAGGATCGGCATATCCTGCTTTCCCGACAGCAGTCGCTGTTGCTGTGGCAGTCCATTATCGAGTCGGATACCAATGGATTGATCAATATACAGGCAACCGCACGACATGCACAGGCGGCACGGCAACAGTTGATTGACTATCGGCTTGACCTGGATGATGAGCAGGCATTGCAATGGTTTGTTTATGACCATGATGCTTCACGCTGGCTGGAGTGGCATCGCCGGTATATTCGCAGATTGAAAGAAAATGACTGGCTGGATGAGCCGGCACTGGCAGTAGCAATGATCGATGCGGCATGGAATGGTGAATATGATATATCGGTGCCGCTTTGTCTGGTCGGCTTTGATGCCTTGACACCATTACAGGGGCAACTGCGCAAATGGCTGGCAGAGCGGTCTTTGTGGATCGAGTTGCCTGCTCCGACCGAAAACCGTACCCGCCCGTTGCAACAGGCTTGCCTCGATACCAGCCATGAAATGCGACAGGCGGCCTATTGGGCGCGGCAGCAGCTTGAAAAACCCTGGAATGCCGGCGATGACCCCATCGGTATTGTTGTACCGGGGCTTGAGCGACAGCGTGACCGGATTGAACGTGTGTTCCGGGATGTTTTTTATCCCGAGGACCGCTATTCCATCACAGCAGTGGATCGTTTCCGCAGTCAGGGGATCCGTGACAATGCCGTATTCAATATCTCGCTGGGGTATCCCTTAAGCCGTGAACCGGTGATAGCCGCTGCCCTGGATATTCTTGCATTGTGTCGTCATCAATTTGAATTCGAGATTTTCAGCCGCGTTTTACGTTCAGACTATGTGGCAGGTGCTACTGAATATGCCTCGGAGCGATCACTTCTTGATATGCGGCTGCGCCGTTATGTATCAGCCGAAATCAGTCTGAAAGATATTCTGGCTGGTCTGCCTGAAACCTGTCGGGCGGACTTTTCCGTGAAGCTGCAACAGTTGTATAAACAACTGGGCAAGTGGCGGGGCAGGGCCAGCACCTCTGCCTGGGTCGAGCGCTTTCAACAGTGTCTGGATATTTTTGGCTGGCCGGGCAAGGGAACACATAACGATGGTCTGTATCAGGCTCAAAAGGGTCTGGATGATGTCTGGTTTGAGTTTGCCCGCACGGATCTTGTGCATGGGCCGGTGCCTCTTGAATGGGCGCTATCCAGTTTCAATTCACAGGTGACAGGCCGAATTTTTCAAGCCGGTGTCTCTGAGCTTCCAATACAGATACTCGGCAGCATGGAGGCGACTGGAATGTCTTTTTCCAGCCTGTGGGTTACCGGTATGTCTGAATCCAACTGGCCACCGTCTGCTCAACCGAACCCCTTTATCCCGTTGCGATTACAGCGAGATAAAGGAATGCCGCACTGTTCGCCACAGCGCCAGTATGAATATGCTGAACTGCAGATGCGGCGATTATTACAAGCCGCACCATCTGTCATATTCAGCTATTCATTATCCGAAGGGGAGGAAGAGTGTGCCCCCAGTCCGCTAATTGCCGACTTTCCAAAGGCGGATGTGCCAGTGGTCATGCAACAAGATGTGCCCGCACCCGTTTATGAGTATTTGCAGGATGAGCAGGGCCCTGAGGCTGATCGGCACCATTATCATGCCGGCTCCGGCTCTCTGCGGGATCAGGCGGCCTGTCCATTCCGCGCATTCATCCGTCATCGTCTGAAAGCGATTGTTCCTGAAGATCCGTTGCCGGGCAGCGACCCCAGAAGCCGTGGTCGGCTGGTTCACCGGATCATGGAGCTGCTTTGGCAGCACTGGCGTCATTCACATCAGCTCACGACCATGAGTGATGAGGTGCTGTCTGAACAGGTCGCCGAGGCTGTAGCACAGGTGTTGGGTAAACACAGAATGCTGAATCGAGAGATAGAAAAACAGCGCCTGACCAGGCTGATACTGGAGTGGCTGGAGCAGGAAAAGCTGCGTCAACCGTTTGAGGTGGTGGCCCTGGAGCAGGAGGTCCACACATCGGTGAATGGATTGAATCTGCATCTTTATATTGATCGCATCGACAGGCAGCCGGACGGTAGCTGCTGCATCATTGACTATAAAACCGGCAAAGCAAAGGTTGGTAACTGGTGGGGTGAGCGACCCGATGAACCGCAGTTGCCGCTGTATTCCATCATTCAGCAGCAGCCGGTATCGACAGTCGCTTTTGCCAGTATAAGGGCAGGGGAGTGTCGTTATGTTGGACTGACCAGAGATGAAGAGTCATTCTCCATGTCTGCTGACAGCTTTAGCAATGTTTGCCAAATCCCTGTATTAAAAGGAAATTCATCGCTGAGAGCTTATCAGGATTGGGAAGCCATGTTGTCTGAATGGCGGCAGGTAATAGAGCGACTTGCAAAGGCGCATATCAGTGGCGATGCCGCAATTAATCCCGGACAGCCACCTTTAACCTGTCGGTATTGTGATGTGTATCCGGTCTGCCGGCTGGCCGAGTGGCAGCAGGGAAGGGAGGTCAAAGATAATAGCGGGGAAAAGAAATGACAGTAACCGACCAGTCGGTGCGGGAGCAGGCTCTCGATATCTCACAGTCCTGTATCGTGCAGGCACCTGCCGGTTCCGGCAAAACAGAGTTATTGATTCAACGTTATTTGTCCCTGATGGCCGTTGTCGATGAACCGGAAGAGGTGCTGGCGATTACTTTTACCCGTAAGGCAGTGACCGAAATGCGCAACAGGGTCATCGATGCCCTGACTCGATCACAGCAGCCTGAGCCGGATTCACCACATGCTCGGCTTACCTGGAGGCTGGCTGGCAATGCACTGGCGCGATCTGATGAATGTGGCTGGAACATCCTGAAACAGACCTCCCGATTGCGCATTATGACCATCGATTCTCTGAATGCCTCTCTGGTACGTGCCATGCCCTGGTTATCCGGCATCGGTTCGGATGCGAATCTGAAGCAGGCTTCTCAATATCTCTATGAAGAAGCAGTCTGGTATGTCATGGATGCCGCCAAAGCCGATGAGAAAACCGGAGAGGCATTAAGGCGTCTGCTGCTGCACCTCGATAATAATGACCGCCGTGTCGTCGGTTTGCTTTGTGAATTACTGGCCAGGCGTGATCAGTGGCTACGCCACCTGATGCCACTGAAGCAGTTGCCCGATATGCAGGTTATTCGCCAGTCACTCACAGATATGTTTGAGCATGTTATTGAAAAGGAGCTGAATGATATCACTGAGGCATTACCGGCTTCACTGGGGCAGGATATGGTTGATGTTGCCCGTGAGAGTGCCCGGCGGCTTCTGGAGGCCGGGGAGGTGACGGCAGAACATATTGGTTGCCATGACTTACATGCTTTGCCGGGGACAAGTATGGTGGATGTACCGCTCTGGCAGGCGTTGGCATGCTTGTTTTTGACAGAGGCCGGAAACTGGCGAAAACCCGGTGGAATCAACAGGAAACAGGGTTTTGAGGCCGGCAAGGCAGGCAAAAAAGATAAGGAACGATATGCATCGATTTATGAGCATTTGGTGGATAATGAAGATTTATTATTAAAATTCAATAGCATAAAGAAACTTCCTCATGTCATTTACACTGAGGGACAATGGCAGTTACTGGAGGCGTTGGTTACGCTATTGCCGGTATGCGCGGCGCATTTACGACTGGCATTTCAACGCCATGGTGCCATGGATTTTGTCGAGCAGGCATTGGCCGCCCGGCAGGCTATTGGGGATAGTGAGCAGATTACCGAGCTGGCTATGAGACTGGATTACTCGATCCGGCATATCCTTATGGATGAATTTCAGGATACCTCGCATTCTCAGCTTAATCTGCTGGAAAAACTGCTTGAGGGCTGGCAACCGGATGATGGTCACAGTCTGTTTCTGGTCGGTGACCCTATGCAGTCCATCTACCGCTTTCGGGAAGCCGATGTCAGCGGGTTTCTTAAGGTGCGTGATCATGGCATTGCCGCTATCCGTCCGCAGTCCTTGATTCTGAAATCCAATTTTCGATCTACACCCATATTGGTCCGCTGGTTTAATGACATTTTTCCAGGGATTCTCGCTGAGCGGGATGATCTTTCTTTGGGAGGCGTCAGCTATTCGCCCGCTGTTTCTGCGGTTGAGGACAACGCCAATAGTGGTGTGCATGTTCATGCACAGCCAGACCGGAAGCAGCAAGATGAGGCCCGGCAGGTGGCTGAGATAGTGCATCGGTATTTGAGAAACGAACCGGATAGCACTATCGGCATACTGGCCCGCTCAAGAAGTCACCTGAGTCTGATCCATGATCGGTTACTCATGGAGGATATTCCATTTCAGGCGGTGGAAATATTTCCTTTGTCGGGCCTTGCCGCTATCCAGGATTGGGTTTCTGTTACGCGCAGCCTGTTACATCGCCATGATCGTATCGCATGGCTGGCCGTATTACGTGCACCCTGGTGCGGTTTGACACTGGATTCTCTGCACCGGCTCTGCGCCGATGAACCGGATAAGGATCTGTGGCAGCTAATCAATAATGTCGAGCGACAGAACAGGCTGGCTGATGATGAACAACAACGGTTACGGCTTGTCATCGAGGCGTATCGGCAGATATTCAATCACGCGGGGCACTTAACCTTTCGTACCCGTCTGGAGTGGTTGTGGAAGTTGCTGGGCGCTGACCAGTGTCATGCCGGTTCAGAGCAGGACACTGAAGCCTGCTTCGACTTGCTTGAACAGTTGGAGCAGGGCAGTCAGATTACCCTGAAGTCGATTGAGCGAAGGCTGGAAGAGCTGTATTCGACAGCCGGTAACGATAGCAACTGCAGGGTACAGTTGATGACTATCCATAAATCCAAGGGTATGCAGTTCGATACTGTCATATTGCCGGGGCTGGAGCGTACCACACGTGCAGATAAGGAACCGTTATTAATATGGCATGAGGAAATCTCGGCAGACTATGAAAAAAGACTGTTGCTGGCTCCCATATATGCACAGGGCAGCGATGATGCCAGCTTTGATTTTGTCAAAGGCCGGGAAGAGCAAAGAAAGAATTATGAGACGCAGCGTCTGTTATATGTCGCCGCCACTCGTGCCAAACGGCATTTGCATTTGTTCGCAACATTGTCCACAGGCAGTAAGGGAGACAAACTGTTAAAACCCCGAGCCGGCAGCTTTCTGGGCTTTCTTGAATCGCATCTGCGGAATGAATTCGCCACCGAGACAGCAGGCGAACCGGATGAGGTGATAGAGGAGGACACTGGTCAAGCGGTTGTTTTCAACCGGGTTGCAGCGGACTGGTGTCCTGCTGTCACTGCTGCAAACATTGACTGGCAGCAGGAGCTGAGCAGGGCACACGATGAGGAACTTGTAGAGTTTTCCTGGGCCGGACAAAGTGCACGGTTGGTCGGTATCGTTGTGCATCAGTACCTCCGTCAGTTCGCTGAAACAGGTATCGAGCAGTGGAGCAGCTCCGCCGTCCAGAGTCAGCATGATGCTGTTTCTGCGATCCTGCAATCATCCGGGAGTCTGCCGGAAAGTCGGCTCGAAGATGCAGTCGATCGGGTCATTAAAATATTGAACAATGTTGTACATTCGGACCGCGGGCGATGGTTGTTGGCCCCGCATAGTGATGCACAGAGCGAATATGCTGTCAGCGGTGTACTGGATCAACATGTTATCAGCCGGGTTATTGACCGTACCTTTATCGACGACAGCGGGGTGCGCTGGATAGTTGACTACAAAACCGGTTCACATGAGGGCGGTAATCTTGCAGGGTTTCTCGATGAGGAGCAGCATCGCTATAGACCTCAACTGGAAGAATATGCCGCAATGCTGTCTGTAAACTCCAGCCAGGAAATACGCCTGGGGCTGTATTTTCCATTGATGGATGGCTGGCGCGAATGGACATATGAACCATCTTCATAATATGCTTTTTGCTTCTGTGAATTAACTATGCCGGGGATTTTTGGGTACTTGCCCGGCAGGGTACTGGGTGCCCTGATTGTCGCGAAAGCCGGTTTTTGTCTCTGTTGAGAATCCCTGGCCAGTTGAGCCGGGCATGATCCGGAAATGATCTGGAGTAGTGATTCACTGGTTGTGTGGGCAGTAGTTCCGCCCGTGCAATCAATGAAGGTTCTGTACGCAGACTACTGCTCAGGTTTGTACTTTGTTATAATTTTGAGCGGTCTTGTTACGATTAGTCCAATGGTGTTAATTTAATTTAAGCACGATGCAGACAGAGTTATACGATGCCCTTATAGAGGCTGGAGCGACTGAAAGTCTTACTGATTACCGTAAAACGGACGAAGTTACTACGAAAGCGGATTTGAATGCACTGGAAGCCAGACTGACTTGGCGTATGGTAGTTATATCTGGAATCCTGTCCACTTTAATAATTGGCTCTGTTTCGGTTGCTGCGGGCGTTATCATTGCTTTTCTGTCGCCTAACTAAGCTGCCTTATACGCCTGATTTGAATGCGTACTGGTAGGCGTGGATTAAACTACTGTTCAGGTTTGTACTTTGTTATATTTTGAATGGTCTTGTTATGATTATTCGAATGGTGTTAATATTTGATTATGAGCACGATGCAGACAGAGTTATACGATGCCCTTATAGAGGCTGGAGCGACTGAGGATAAAGCTCGCGCTGCGGCTACTGCTGTGTCGGATATTGACCAGGTAGCCACTAAAGCAGATATAGCGGAGATTAAGACAGAGTTGGCTAATCTTGAGACCGGTTTAATTCGCTTTATGGTTGTTTCTCAGGGCATTGTTATTGGCCTTATTGTTGGTTTGATTAAGCTGCTTTAGACCATCGTTCAGGCTGGCTACTTTCCAGTCTTTTAATTTACTGATATTATTTAACATAATATACATTATGCGCAATTATATTATTTCCATATTACAGAATTAACGAACAATATTTGGGCTGTCACACTGATTACAGCTTCAACACTGTACTGTATATCACTACCCACTAAACCGACGATCATCGAGGTGCCGTCCAAGAAAGCATCTATCTGCCGGGTGAAATGACCTGCCTGTTGAAGGTGGCTTTGTCAGGAGGCAGTTATCATGTTTGCGGTCACTGAAACAGGATCGGGCGAACAGTCGCCGTTGGTTTACAGCAAATCGGAGCAAAGATATGGGGCCGATATGACGGCCCCATTATATGCCGGGCTTTTAGTCCAGTTGATAGCCTACACAGCGCAGCAGAATGATGTAGGTTTCCAGACCGACGCCCATACCATGCTCAAGGTGATGTACGGTAGAAACACTGATACCTGTCCGTGCCCGTACCTCTTCATGGGTCAGCCCGGCTTTCAGGCGCTTTTCCTTGAAGTCTTGTCCGAGGCGAACAAGTTCCTTACGTGCGTACTTTTGCTCTTCAATTTTGGTTTTGTTTTTCATCATACTCATTGTCTTACAATCCTCATTAAAAGTTTACTGAGCAGCCTTTATAACACCTCATAATTGATGTGTCCCGTATGTCAAAGTTGAGATGTATTTTTTATACACAGAATCATATATGAGACACCTTGCTGAAGGCGCTGAATTTTATGTGATGATAATTATAAATCATTGTTTTATATGGAATTTATTATCTACAGGAATAATTGCCAGCAAAACCCTTCTTATTGCATAGATATTACTTCCGCCATGATAATAAACATAAAATACAGGATGCAATTATCAGTCTGTTTTTTTTACTGTAATAATTGGATACCGCAGGTCAATATTGAGTGGTGTGAGTTGAAATAATCGGTCGAGGCCAACAAGGTATTGATGGTGCCCGGGGCCGGAATCGAACCGGCACGGGGTTGCCCCCGAGGGATTTTAAGTCCCTTGCGTCTACCAATTTCACCACCCGGGCAGATTGGGAGGTATTGTTGCGATATCAAACCATATACGGCGGCATCATTTGCCCAGGAACCGCCCCGCCCTGTCCCTTTTGTATCGACCCTTGAACACATGAGAACCGGGCATTAAGAATATGGAGGCTGAGGGCGGAATCGAACCGCCGTCCACGGCTTTGCAGGCCGCTGCATAACCACTCTGCCACTCAGCCGGATAGCAATTTGTTTATTCCAGAGAAACCCCGGTCAAACCGGATTTTCTGCTCAGGAGACGGGGTTTGCCTGATAAAAAACCCCGGCATGGCCGGGGTTCTGTCATCTGGAGCGGGAAACGAGATTCGAACTCGCGACCCCAACCTTGGCAAGGTTGTGCTCTACCAACTGAGCTATTCCCGCAGGCTGGTAACCATCCTACAGAGCAATGACAGGGCTGTCAAGTCTGTCGTTGCTTCAATCAGTTATCAGTTCTTCCTTTTAAGGTCGGCCATGCAGCTATCAAATAGCGCATCATTGACCATAGCGTCAGTATCGCGGCAATACAAAGAATCAGCAGCCCGATGGAGTAAGTCGATATCGGCCCAACAGGTGCCTCATACAGCAGTAGTGTGACGGCGGTCATTTGAGCAACAGTTTTTACCTTGCCGATCCAGGATACTGCCACGCTTCCTCGCTCCCCTATTTCCGCCATCCATTCACGTAAAGCCGAGATGGCAATTTCCCGTCCGACAATCACAACAGTCGATAACATGAGCAGGAATGAAGGATCCTGCTGTAATAACATGATCAATGCCGTGGTAATCATCAATTTATCGGCGACCGGGTCCAGGAACGCACCAAACGGCGATGTCATGGCCAGCTTTCTCGCCAGATATCCATCAAGCCAATCACTGAGTGCTGCAAGCATGAAAATCACAGCAGCAGCGGTTCTGGCACCCGGGACTGGCAGGTAGAATATAACGATTAACACGGGTATCAGGATAATTCTGAATAGTGTCAGCATCGTCGGGATATTCAGCTTCATACGCTGGCCAAGCCACTAATGTGAACGCAAATGATCATAAATTCTTTGGGCTAAAGATGGACTTATACCTCTTATTTGCTGAATATCTTCGACTCCCGCACGCTTTATACCATGAATTCCTCCAAAGTACTTGATCAGGTTCTGTCGCCGTTTCGGACCAAGACCTTCAATCTTTTCCAGTGATGATCGGGTGGCTTTTTTGCGGGACCGTTGCCGATGTGCTGTAATGGCAAATCGGTGTGCCTCATCTCTTATCTGTTGAATCAAGAGCAGTGCCGCCGAACGGGGACCGGGTTCCAGAGGGTGTGCCATATTCGGAATATACAATCGCTCCATGCCGGGTTTCCGATCGGGCCCTTTGGAAACACCAACCAGCAGAGGCCCGTCTGATATCAGTGCCTGCATGGTTTCGATCGCCCTGGAAAGCTGTCCTTTACCACCATCAATAAAAATAATGTCAGGAATGGCACCTTCTTCTTTTAATACCCTGCTGTAACGGCGCTCCAATACCTGAGCCATGGCAGCATAGTCGTCTCCCGGTGTAATGCCTTTGATATTGAATCGCCGATAATCGTCTTTCACTGCACCAGTTTCATTAAATACCACACAGGATGCGACAATTTGATTTCCCTGGGTATGACTGATATCGAAGCATTCCATCCGCTTTGGTATCTCATCCAGATTCAGCAGTTTCTGCAGCTCCGACATTCTTTTCTGCTGGCTGCTGCGTTTGGTCAATCGGGTTTCAAGTGCTCCCTGAGCATTATGGATAGCATTTTGCCGCCATTTTGCCCGTTCGCTGCGAACTCGATGTTTGATACGCACCCGCCGGCCCACATGTTCGCTAAAAACTTCTTCAAGCACTGCCCTGCTCTCTGGCTCATGGCTGACAATCAGTTCATCAGGTATCCGGTTAGCCAGATAATGCTGGCTTATAAAAGCATCCAGTATCCGTGCCTCGTCTATATCCTGCGAAGGCATTTTAGGATAAAAGGCCCTATTACCCTGATTGACTCCCTCCCGAAAGTAAAATACCTGTACACAGCATTGCCCGCCTTTGACGACACAGGCAACTACATCAATGAATGTTTGTTGCATGCCACCAATATATTGCTTTTCGAGCACTTGTCGTAAGTGGCTGATTTGGTCCCGGTAAACGGCCGCCTGTTCAAACGCCAGATTTACTGAAGCCCGCTCCATTCCAGCCACCATATCGGTGATTATCTGATCCGTTTTTCCCTTTAAGAACAATAGAGTATGCTTGATATCTCGTGCATATTCTCTTTCCGATATGAGACCAACACAGGGGGCACTGCAACGCTTGATCTGGTATTGCAGGCAGGGGCGGCTGCGATTCCTGAAATAGCTGTCGGTGCATTGTCTTAGTCGGAATAGCCGATGTAACAAATGGATGGATTGTCTGACTGCGGCTGAACTGGGGAATGGACCTAAAAATGTCCCTTTCTTTTTTTTGATTGAACCTCGATACAACGATAGCCGGGGAAATGTCTGATGTGTGGACAGATAGATATAGGGGTAACTTTTATCATCACGCAGCAGAACATTATAGCGCGGCTGGTATTTTTTGATCAGCCTGTCTTCCAGCAGTAATGCCTCCCCTTCTGTGCGGGTTACTGTGACTTCAATATGGTGAATCTGATTGACCAGAGCGAGGGTTTTTGAATCATGTGCCTTGTTGAAATAGCTGCTGATACGATTTTTCAGGTTCCGCGCCTTGCCGACATAGATGACAGTATCCTGATCGTTGTACATGCGATATACACCGGGATGAGTACTGAGTGATCGAAGAAACTCCTTATCTTTGAAACCTTCCGGCTTATTGTTGTTTATGTCTTGCATATCAATAAGATAGAAATATATTGCAAACCCGACTACAAAATATCAGCTGCCCACTCACTCACCCGCAAGCGGTCACAGATATTTCAAATGTCAGGTGTAATGGCTGATAAATCCAGGATCGACATTAGTACGCTTTTAATCAGGGTATCCACTATGATTGCCGGGTAACATCTGTGTGGTTATTCTGAAGTAGTGTCTCCAGCTCTTGCTCGTCGAGAATATCAATACCGGCATCCCGTGCGTTGACCAGTTTTGACCCGGCCTTTTCACCGGCAATTAATGCCGTTGTGTTACCAGAGATACTGCCAGCTACCTTTGCACCAAGAGCCGTTAATTTCTGTCTGGCGATACTGCGGGACATGGTGGATAACGTCCCGGTAATGACATAGGTTTGCCCTTCCAGCGGCAGCCGGGCAGTTATTTTTTGTTCCGGGTAATGAATTTTGAGGACTTCCTGCAATTTCCTGATAACAGATTGATTACGATCTTCGTTGAAGAAATCAAGTATGTGCCGGGCTACAATCGGCCCGACATCGGAGACATCCGATAGCTGCTCCTCTTCCGCCTGCATCAATTTTTCCAGCGTCGAGAAGTGATTAGCCAGAGCGGCGGCAGTAGCCTCCCCTACTTCCCGGATTCCCAGTGCATACAGAAATCTGACCAGGGTCACTTCTCTGGAATTTTCAATGGCTTTTAATAAATTCTTTGCAGACTTCTCTGCCATGCGTTCCAGACCGGCTATCGTCTTGAAGTCCAGTTCATAGATATCAGCCGGCGTTTCAATCAGTTTTCTGTCAACCAGTTGATCAATCATTTTCTTTCCCAGGCCGTCGATATCCATGGCCTTGCGAGATACAAAGTGCTTCAAGGCTCCTTTGCGCTGGGCGCTACAGTACACTCCACCTGTACAGCGATATATGGCTTCTCCTTCGATCCGTTGTACCGCAGAATGGCAGACTGGACAGGCTCCGGGCATTTCGAATAATGGATCGCGAACCCGATGACTGTCAGGTATAGAGCGAACAATCTCTGGTATCACATCTCCGGCACGGCGCACAACGATCGTATCCCCTACCCTGACATCCTTACGAACAATCTCATCCATATTGTGCAGTGTGGCATTGGTGACAGTAACGCCACCAACTGATACGGGCTGCAGTCGCGCCACAGGCGTCAGTACTCCAGTGCGGCCCACCTGTATTTCTATATCTTCAAGCACGCTCATTTCTTCCTGGGCCGCGAATTTATGTGCAATGGCCCAACGTGGTGCTCTTGAAACAGAGCCAACCATTTGTTGCTGGGAGTAAGCATTGATTTTGTAAACTACCCCGTCAACCTCGTAAGGAAGATCGTTGCGCTGCCTTTCGATCTGTTCATGGTAAGCCTTCAACTCATTAATACCTTTGACGACTCTGATGAGAGGTGTGGGCTTAAACCCCCATTGCTTCAATCGATTGAGTGTATCGTAGTGATGTGCGCTGATTTCTTCAGAGACCTGTCCCAGCGCATAAATGTAAATGTCGAGTTGTCGTGAAGCGGTAATTTTGGGATCCAGTTGACGCAGGCTGCCGGCAGCGGCATTCCTGGGATTGGCGAAGATTTTCTCATCTTTTTCCCTTGCCTGTTGATTGAGCCTTTCAAAAGCTGTCTTCGGCATGAAAACTTCGCCACGGACTTCCAGTTTTTGGGGATAATCCTGGCCAATCAGTTGCAGCGGAATAGAGCGGATAGTGCGTATATTGCCAGTAATGTCTTCGCCTGCTGTTCCATCTCCACGGGTCGCGCCATAGACAAGGCGACCATTTTCATACATTAATGTAACAGCAAGCCCATCCAATTTGGGTTCGGCCGCATATTCGACTTCATCCATATCAAG
>JAJDYQ010000091.1 GCA_022825085.1 Gammaproteobacteria bacterium | reverse complement strand
TTCCTGATAGCCCGCGACAGGGTCCGGTGCAGGACCTGAAGCCAGCGTTGCGCGATATTGCCGCTGCCCGATAATTTGTCTTTGTGCTTGATCATTGCTTCAATTCCTTTTCAGGTTTTTTTCACATTCCCCGCCCTGCCTGACCGGTATGCAACCGATGTATGGCAGCCAGCCAGGGCACCGTCATTCCTGCGAAAGCAGGAATCCATTCAAACCAGTTCTTCATATAAATCCGCCCACTCTGGATTGCTCTTTTCAATCAACTCTATCTTCCACTGACGCTTCCATTTTTTTATTTGCTTTTCGCGTGTGATGGCCGTTTCCAGGCTTTCGTGGAGTTCATAATACACCAGAGTATGTACACCATATTTTTTGCTGAAACCCTCTACAAGATCGCTTTTATGCTGATAAACACGCTGTATTAGATTGCTGGTAACGCCTGTATAAAGTGTGCCATTTTTCCGGCTGGAAAGAATATAAACGCAGGGTTGTTTATCTCTCATGGCATTCTTCCTTTGGATTCCTGCTTTCGCAGGAATGACGGTTCCTGCTTTCACGGGAATGACGGTTCTTGCTTTCGCAGGAATGATGGTTCTTGCTTTCACGGGAATGACGGGCTTTGACGTTCGTCCTCCCTGAACTGACTGCCTTGTCATTCCTGCGAAAGCAGGAATCCACTCAAACCAATCCTCCATATAAATCCACCCACTCTGGTGTATGGCAGCCAGCCGAGGCATCGTCATTCCTGCGAAAGCAGGAATCCATTTTTTTATCTGTTTTTCGTATGTGATGACCGTTTCCTTTGGATTCCTGCTTTCGCAGGAATGACGGTTCTTGCTTTCACGGGAATGACGGTTCCTGCTTTCGCAGGAATGACGGGCTTTGATGTTCGTCATTCCTGTGCGCCGGCGGGTGATGCCGGTTTTTTGTGCGCCGGCAGCGGCCTGTTGCGGCAGGCCGACGGGCATGACGCTGCCTGTCTGCATATCGTCGGCATGGCCTTTGCGAGTCGCTTCTGTTGTTGTAACCATGTCGCTGTTGTCTGGCCTTGTGTCGCCCATGATTGTTTCCGTTGTCAACATTTGATGCACCATCCGTCATGGCGGTTGCTGTCCAGCCGCATCATTGGCCCGGTTATACACCGGTCTGCCGCCGCTGTCAAACTGCCATATCCGCTTCTTCCTTTTCAGTATAGCACATAGTGTAGCATGAATCTGTCGTCTGTGATTGTCAATCGGGATTCCCTGTTTTTCGGTTTGATAGTCTTCGATGGGGAATTATATTAATGCCCCGGACGATTGAAAATCCATCTATGCGTATTGCCATCAGGTTCACGCGCCGGGCAGAGTTGCCATAATCATTGCAGTCTCTCAAGTCGCGTTCCTTCTCAAAATGGGACTTATGAAGCATAATCAGCAAGTTTCTGATTAACGATCCCCCGAATAGTTTGATGTTTCAGGCGGCTCGCAATGCGTCCGAAACATTGAGCAGTTCCTCTACCGGTTCAAAATCAAAAACAGCCGGCGGCAGTGCATTGTCCCAGAACTCATCAAAGAAACGTCTGGAAAAGGGTGTTTCCGATACCATCAAGCCGCCGCCACCACCGAAAAAACGCAACAAAACAAGTTGACACGCCGACTGTCGAAAGGCTAGACTGACGGCATAAATGATGCGAGGGGATACGATGATGCAAGCTCAAGAAGATGTGTATGCCTTATTGTTTGGTGTGCGGCGGTCGATCCGGTATCACAGCCGCCGAATTGCCTGGTTTCAGTTCTGGCACCGGGCCGGCGCGACGCTCGGTGCGTTGTTTGCGACTTCCGCACTGGTCGGCCTGATGGCCAGTTTTCCGCGTGTCGGCACTCTGGCCAGTGCCATCGTGGTGTTTTTTCTGGTGATCGATCTGGTGGTCGATCACGCCAGTAAAGCCAATCATCACCGCGATTTCGTGCGACGGTTTTCCGCGCTGGAAATGGATATGATCCGTGCCGGCGAGGCCACATCGGAGGATGATTACAAGGCGTTTCTGGCGCGGCGCCTGACCATTGAGGCCGAAGAGCCGCCCATCAATCGAGCACTGGATCTGCAATGCCATAACGAGCTGCTGCGGGCACTGGACCATGATGAGCAGCCTGTACCTATCCCCTGGTACCGGCGCAGTTGGCTGGCGCATATCTGACATTATCAGATATTTCAGCGTGTAGCATGAATCTGTCGTCTGTGATTGTCAAAATCACTGATTGCGCCGGCTTTTTGGGCCGGTGCGGCCGGGCGGGGTGACTGTTGCGGGGTCGTGTCTGCCTTGCAGAGCAGTATGGCGGTTCGATGTGACTCTGCAAGCCGTAACCATTATGTCACTCCGCCCTGTTCATTCATACTGCGTGCGGCATTGATAAAGCCGGTAAATGCCGGATGGCCGTCTCGCGGGGTCGAGGTAAATTCGGGATGAAACTGGCAGGCAAAAAACCAGGGGTGGTCCGGTACTTCGACAATTTCTATCAGTAGTCCGTCGCTGGAGTGACCGGCAATTTTCAGGCCCGCTTCTGCAAGCTGCGCCCGGTAGTCGTTGTTAAATTCATAGCGATGCCGGTGTCGTTCGTTGATGATTGTCTGGCCGTACAGGGTTCTGGCCAGGCTGCCTTCCTGCAGGTGACAGGGCTGACCGCCGAGTCGCATGGTGCCGCCCAGATTCGAGCCTTCGTGCCTGACTTCAAGTGCTCCGTCGCTGCCTTGCCATTCTGTAATCAGGGCAATGACCGGATATGGGGTGTCTTTTCTGAATTCGGTGCTGTGGGCTTCGTGCATGTCGGCCGCATTGCGGGCATATTCGATCACTGCGACCTGCATTCCGAGACAGATTCCAAAATAGGGTATGCGGTGGCGACGTGCATGGGTCACTGCCTGAATTTTGCCTTCAATGCCACGATCTCCAAACCCGCCCGGCACCAGTATGCCGTCCATGGTTTGCAGACATGCGGTGCCGCCGGCTTCGATAGTTTCGGAGTCGATGTAGTGGATGTTGACTTTCGTGCGGGTCTTGATGCCGGCGTGGATCAGGGCTTCGTTCAGCGATTTGTAGGCTTCCGCAAGTTCTACGTATTTGCCCACTATCGCAATATTGACTTCGCCGGTCGGGTTGGCTCTGGCATAGACTACTTCTTGCCAGTCGGACAGGTCTGCCGGTGGTACGTCCAGTGCCAGTTTTTCGACTACGATTTCGTCCAGCCCCTGCGCGTTCAGTACCATCGGCAGTCTGTAGATGTCTTCAACATCCATCGCCGATATCACGGCTCTTTCTTCTACGTTGGTGAACATGGCGATTTTACGGCGTTCGTCGTCCGGGATTTTATCCTGCGAGCGACATAGCAGTATGTCCGGCTGTATGCCAATGGAGCGTAGTTCCTTGACTGAGTGCTGGGTCGGCTTGGTTTTGATCTCGCCCGCCGACGCAATCCAGGGTACCAGCGTCAGGTGCATGTACAGGGTGCGTCCCTGCCCCAGTTCGATGCCCATTTGACGTATCGCTTCCAGAAAAGGCAGCGATTCTATATCGCCCACTGTGCCGCCGGTCTCGATCAGCGCGACATCCACATCGCCAGCACCGGCCCGGATGCAGTGTTTGATCTCGTCGGTGATGTGCGGAATAACCTGTACGGTCTTGCCCAGGTAGTCGCCGCGACGTTCCTTGGCAATCACGCTGGAGTAGATGCGGCCGGTGGTGTAGTTGTTGCTCTGACGCATGGGGGTGCGGATAAAACGTTCGTAGTGCCCCAGGTCCAGGTCTGTCTCCGCACCGTCTTCGGTCACATATACTTCGCCATGCTGGAAGGGACTCATGGTGCCCGGATCCACGTTGATGTAGGGGTCCAGTTTGATCATGGTGACTTGCAGACCTCGGGCTTCCAGCAGCGCCGCCAGAGAGGCCGCCGCAATGCCCTTGCCCAGTGAAGAGACCACGCCGCCCGTCACAAAAATGTAAAAGGTCATTAATTGCCTATATTCGGATGAAAACGACAGACGGGGAGCTATTCTGCCAGCATGTGCGGTTC
>JAJDYQ010000022.1 GCA_022825085.1 Gammaproteobacteria bacterium | reverse complement strand
GTCCTGCTCATCCTTTAAGAGCAGATAATTATCCATTACCAATATATCAAGCTCTGTCTTCATAAAGCACTTAAAAGCATCTTCTGGCGTACATACTATTGGTTCTCCGCGAATATTAAATGAGGTATTGACTACAAGCGGGCAACCTGTTTTTTCATAAAACTTTCCCAGCAATGCGTGATATTTCGGATTCGTGTCGCTATGTACAGTTTGAATTCGTGCTGACCAATCAACATGTGTGATCGCAGGAACCAGTGAGCGTGGTACATTCAATTTATCTATACCAAATAGAGCATTTTCTTCATCAGTTATTGTGCGCCGCTTATCTTTTTTGACACTTGCTACAAACAACATATAAGGACTATCCATGTCATGGTCAAACCATTCGTCAATGTGTTCCGCTAGCACACTTGGTGCAAACGGACGGAAACTTTCGCGATACTTGACTTTAAGATTAAGCTGCTTTTGCATCACAGGTGATCGAGCATCAGCAATAATGCTTCGCCCACCTAAGGCACGCGGACCAAATTCCATGCGCCCCTGCATCCATCCAATAGTTTTTCCATCAGATAATGCGTTAGCGATAAACTCAATCAAATCATCTTCAGATAGTTTAGAATATTTGGCATCAAATTTTCTTAATAGTGTTTCGATTTCATTATCGGAGAACTTCGGACCCAAATAGGCACCAAGCATTCCATCACGTTGTGATGTTAATTTTCTTTCTTTTGAGTAATATATGTGCCACGCAGAAAGCGCGGCTCCAATCGCACCACCGGCATCTCCAGCGGCCGGTTGTATCCAGATGTTATCAAAAATTTTTTCACGCAGGAGTGTACCGTTTGCAACACAGTTGAGGGCTACACCACCAGCCAAGCAAAGGTTTTTTTCACGAGTTTCCTCTGCGATTCCCCTTGCGAGCTTAATCATTATTTCTTCTGTAACCTTTTGTATGGATGCAGCGAGATCCATTTCCCGTTGTGTCAATTCAGATTCTGGTTTTCGCGGAGGGCCTCCAAATAAATTGTTAAATTTCTTGTTTGTCATTGTCAGCCCGGTTGCATAATTGAAGTAGCTCATATTGAGATGGAAACTTCCATCGTCAGCAATTTTGATGAGCTTGTTTTTTATCAGGCCAACATACTTCGGTTCACCATACGGAGCCAGACCCATCACTTTATACTCCCCTGAATTCACCTTAAATCCCGTGTAATAAGTAAAAGCAGAATACAAAAGCCCAAGTGAATGCGGGAAATGAATTTCTTTAATGATTGTAATGTTCTTTCCTTTACCAATGGCTAGTGATGTTGTTGTCCATTCACCAACACCATCAAGTGTCAATATGGCAGCGCTTTCATAAGGCGATGGATAAAAAGCACTTGCTGCATGTGATAAATGATGTTCTGAAAATAGTAGTCGCTCACTCCAGTTTAAATCGGTGCAAAGTGATTTCGAGAGCTGTTCAACCAATATGAATTTCTGAAATAGCTTTTCCCTAATCCACAATGGCATGGCAGATATAAAGCTGAGAAAGCCCCTTGGGGCGAATGCAAGATAGGTTTCAAGCAGGCGTTCGAATTTAATAAAAGGCTTTTCATAGAAGACAACATGATTAATATCTGGCCCAGCAATATTTGCTTCTTCCATGCAGTAAGTAATTGCATGATGCGGGAAGCCTGCATCATGCTTTTTCCTTGTGAAGCGTTCTTCTTGTGCTGCCGCGATAATCTCGCCATCTTTAATCAAAGATGCCGCACTGTCGTGATAAAAGGCCGATATGCCTAATATATATGTGGCAAACCCATCATCACTCATTAAAACACCGTATAGATAAAAGGAGCGACCACTGTACCTTGAGACAGCATCAATAAGCCACCAAGCACGAGCGTGGTAATGATGATTGGAGCCAACCAGAGTTTTTTGCGCACACGAAGAAAAGCCCAAAGCTCTTTAAGAAAATCCATTATCTAACTCTCTGATTTAGAATTGATATTTTAGTGAGTCCGCTGCCAATCCTGTATCACGGACTTTCCAATAAGATGTGGCAGGTTTTGGCTTCAGCCTCAGTTCATCACGTCCGAATAATCGCATTAACATTCCAATCGGTGTAAACATGAAAAAAAACATGAATCCCAATATTATCGGATTAATAATGTTGCTCAATAGAAATCCGAACCGCATCCATTGCCTGTTAAGCGGTAATAATAAAAGAGGCTTTATTAATCCAACGACAAAAAAAGTGAAGGCTAGACCACCCAGTATCCAGGCAAATATCTCAGTACCCTGATAAATAAAGTAGCCACACGCCAAAGCAAAAACGGCGGCAAAGAAAAATCCAAATGTTCTGTTGGATGGCAACTCAATATCGGAAAGCTTCATTTTTGAGAATTTACAAAGTTCTAGTAATAAGCCGGCTATTATAGCTCAGTCAATTTATAATTTCCATTATCGAAGTAATACAGGACACTCCCGTGTTTATACCAGTCACCCAGAACAATACGGGTTTTCTCGATGCCGTTGGCTTGAAAGTGATGTATCGCCGGACGATGAGTATGACCATGGATGAGCAGATCGACATGTGCCTCTGACATGATGCGCTCGACTTCCTGCTGGCTGACATCCATGATTTCAGCGGGCTTGACAGCGTTGAAGCCCTGGCTTTCCTCGCGCAGGGAGTGAAAGTAGGCCTTGCGTTGTACAAGAGGCATTTGCATTACTTTGTCGTTCCACTCTGAACGGCGGACCATCTCGCGAAAGCGCTGATAATCCCTGTCATCGGTACACAGGGCATCGCCATGTGTTATCAGGGTGTTGCGCCCGTACAGGTCGATTGTTTCGTACTCAGGCAGCAGTCGGCAGCCACTTTCCTGCTGGAATCGCTCGCCGACCAGAAAATCACGATTACCGGCGATGAAGTAGGTGGGAGTGGATCGGCTGGCTTTATGCAGCAACGCAAGGGTGCCGCTGTAAGGTGAGTCAACATCATCATCCCCCAGCCAGTATTCAAACAGATCTCCCAGAATGTACAGGGCGTCCGCTGAGGGGGCAGTATCAAGCAGGAAGCGGCTGAAAATATCCTGGATAGCCGGTCGTTCCGGGTGCAGGTGTACGTCCGATACAAAGAGAGTAAGCGACATGCGGATAGCCGCTAACTATCGTTAGCCCTCATCGGTAACTGTGGCCGACTCTATAATAATATCTTCTACAGGCACATCAGCATGGGGTGTGCGGTTACCGGTCTCTACGTCTCTGATAATGTCAACAACATCCATCCCTTGAACGACCTGTCCGAATACGCAATATCCCCATCCCTGTGGGGTAGGGGAGCTGTAGTTCAAGGAATGGTTATCAAAAATATTGATGAAAAACTGAGCTGTGGCCGAGTGCGGGTCGGCAGTTCTGGCCATGGCAATCGTGCCCCGATTGTTTTCCAGACCGTTGTCAGCTTCGTTTTTAATTGGAGTGCGCGTCTGTTTTTGTTTCATGCCGGGCTCAAAGCCACCGCCCTGAATCATAAAGCCGTCAATAACCCTGTGAAAGATAGTGCCATCATAAAACCTATCCCTGACGTATTGCACGAAATTATGCGCTGTTTCGGGGGCATTTTTATGATCAAGTTCAATGACGATATCGCCTTTGCTGGTTTTCAGAGTGACCATGCCGGACTCCTATTGTTGTATTGACTGGGGAGAAATACGTTCTATGGACTGGATGATAACAGGGTCGAGTGGAACGTCCCGGCTGAACGGGCCACTGGCACCGGTTGGCACGGCTTGAAGCTGAGTGACGATATCCATGCCCTGAATAACCTTGCCAAATACGGTATAGCCCCATCTGACATGGACCAGCTTCAAAGCAGCATGCCGGGAGCTTATATATTCGGAACAGGTGCCATCGGGTTTGATGATACCGGTCTGTCTGAGTTCATCGAGGTTATTGTGACATTTTTCAATCGCGTCATCCAGAGAATAACTATCATCATGCAATATAGCCTGCATCAGGCAGATGTAATCATTGCTACTGGAATTTGCCGCCCTACTCAGAGTATCGCGCCGGATCGGTTTGCCGCGGCAATCACTGGTCGTCAATTTGCCGCTGACTGTGTCCTGTACGCCCAGCTTACTTTGCCGCACGGTGTTCACAGCGCCTGCTTCCTGCATTTGAAAATCAAGAAACAAGTTGTTTTTTGCGTTAATGAAAAACTGCGATGTGGCGGAATGCGGTTCGCCGGTACGGGCCATGGCGATAGTACCTGACTTGTTGGAAAGCCGATTGTCGGATTCGTTTTGAACAGGCGGCTGCGTGTTCTTTTTCTGGTAATCAATAGAGTAGCCGCCACCCTGAATCATGAAATTATCAATAATGCGGTGAAACACGGTATCGGTATAAAAGCCACTGTCAACATAGCCTAGAAAATTAGCAACCGTTTCAGGTGCCTTGTCTTCATAGAGTTCGAGATCGATATTCCCGTAATTGGTTGTCATGCGTACAACAGGCTGGTTGGTTTCGGCAAATACGCTCAGGAAATAGCCTAAAAAGAAAATAGTGGTAACGACTCTGCTCATTATCAAATCCACGCTATATATATTGTTAAGGGAATGGCCTGATGACCACGACAGCCCTCATTATATATCCAGTCTTTCAATTTTTCGATGCAGTGTTGCTTTGCCGATGCCCAGCACTCTGGCTGCATGGGTTTTATTACCATTGGTTGATTGAATGGCAAGCTCAATAAGGGCCGTCTCAAACTCTGAACGCAGATCCTTCAATGCCAGCTTACGATTGGTATAGAGTTCGGAGATGGCCTGATTGACCATGGTTTGTGCCCTGGTACGAACCTTGTATTCAGGCGTGAGCGGGATGTAAGACAGAAATCGGAAAAGGTGGTATTTCGCTTCTGTTAAAACGAGAATGACCAGTAAAAGGGATGACAATAATGACTGAACAACCGTTGCGTTGACGCTGTAACCATAGGCCATGGCAGCCACAATGCCTATAGTAAAGATACCCATGGGCGCAGCAGCAATAAGAATGACAGTGCTTTTCTGGCGTACAATCTGATCAGGTGATTTGAAAGCATTGATACCAAGTATGATTAAACCCGGAATAACATTAAGCAAAATAAAAACCTGAATTACCCAGTAATAATCACCGGGCACTCTCGTGACGGAGTAGCTGATGAGCCGGGTGCCTGCAATCAGGCTATCGCCGGCAATGATAAATGCAGACATGAGACCCGCGGTAAACAGAAGAACCGGGAAAGCAGGTTTATCCGGGCTGGAAAGCGACAGCGTCAGGAGCAGAAAGGCTGCCGCGGTAAATACTGCGGCGGTATAGTACCCCTTCATGATCCATAAGGATGCGCTGCTGGAAGTGCTGTTTATTAACAGCATAAATTCCGCCAGATTAAGCGCGAACAAGGCTACCAGAAAGACAGCCAGAGCCGTATTTCTTTGGAATAGTCTGCCTCTGGCCACGGCGAATAGTATGCCTTTTATGATCAGGGCAACTAACGAGGGTAATACCAATATATTCATGATTAAAATACCATTCCTGTTTGACTGATAGACAAACCGCTTCCGGTTCCCAGAATCAGTATCTTATCTCCTTTTTGAGGCGGATTAAAGTGAAAATTTACAGGTATTGTCGCGCTGGTAATATTTCCAAACTTCCGATAGGTAATCGGGGCTTTTTGTGTATCAACTTTAGCCAGTTCCGCCATTTGCCGATGCGGTCTGGCACCTACCTGATGACAATATAACCAGTCAACATCTTCCGGCTTCCATGCCAGCTTGCGATAGGTATCCCTGATCATACAGCGGTGAAAATCCACGATTTCGATACTGATTGACTTCATCAACATCTGGCCTTCTACACGCCCGTCAACATCATATTCATAATAGCACAGACTGGCATGCTCGCCATTCGATGAAAAATTAAACTTCTGAAAACCGCTTTGGTGTTGGGAACGGCGTATTATAACGGCACCACCGGCATCTCCAACCGTAAGGGCACCAAGCCAGCGTTTTACATCAGATTTACTGTTGGATTTTGCGAGCCTCCTAAGGGCTTCATACATGATATTGCTTGGTTTTTCCCCGGTACAGATCAGGGCGGTCGAAGCACTGCCCGTAGCAATCATGGCGTCAGCCACTGATATTCCATTCATAAATCCATGGCAGGCATTGCTCAAATCGAAGCATGACGCATTTTTCGCGTCAATAAACTGTTGAACTCGATGTGCGGTTGCCGGCTCAATCCAGTCCCGCTCAATTCCACAGAATATTATCAGGTCAATTTCACTGGCATCTATACCGCTATGCTTCAATGCCGCCCTGGAGGCAAAAATAGCCAGATCAGAGGGTTTTTGCTCTCGTGCGGCCACTCGGCGTTCCTCGATTCCAACGACATCAGATATAAAGCTTTCACTGATACCAAACTTTTCATCTGAATCAATTTCCGCCATTAGATGCTCTGATTTAACGATCTGGTCCGGCATGTAGCTACCGATGCCTATGATATTAGTGTGTCCACTAACCAACATGTTGACTCTCCTTCCATAAAGAAAATAAAAAAAACAGCTCGCCACCGCCAAAACAGGAAAAATCCTCTGAAAACATGGGGTGTCTCACTTCTGATACTGCTTCTTTATACAAGAGTTTCAATCATGGGAGTATTGATCGGGGGCGAATATGCCTTGAAATTGACATAAACATGAAAAGTAATATCGATTTATGGAAGCTATCCGGGGAAATCTCCCTGAAGATGTCAGGAATCAGCAGATTTACTTAAGGGTGTGTGAACTGATACAAACCCCGGAGTATCTGTTGGGTTTGGTGATGCGATACACCTCATGTACCTGCGTGGATGCTGAAACTCTGAAATCCGTGGCAGAAGCCGTGCTGTCAGACGATGACCGGGTTATAGGACGCGATCTGATAGACGCGATTACCGAAACCATCTGGCAACTCGCAGAATACGAGCTGGAAGCATTGCAGACGGGCATCTACCACTAGGCCCGATATCAATGCCCTGAATGAGTCTGCCTCTCTGTTATGTGGTGCTGGAAAACGAAAGTATTGTGATTATTTGCTTGTCAAGTGATTTCCAGAAGACAATCTGGGCAAGCGCTGACATCACGAGCTAAGCAAGCTCAAGAGTGAGGAACAACCATGCTTTATCCGGTCATCCAAACCCGGATGAAAGAGTTCCCTGCTATATCAACCCGACTTGTCAACCAGAGTATTGGTTGATACCCGACAAAAATACCCGGATCCGTCCCATATTTCATTATGACTGGATGAATATTCGCTGACCTGTATTGGCAGTTGATGTTTTCAGGCATTCAGTCCAGACAAATCAGCAGATATTGCCCAAAGCCGGAGGATGTTTGACAGTCAGTCTGCTCTTCATGCCCGTTTATCGCTTTCATTGGATATGGCGTTTGCCTGAACGGAGCCAGTTGTTGTAAAGTTCAGAAAATTCAGTTGGTCACTGACCTGACTGTAAAGACAAATATTCTCTGTAGTAGTTATTTTCCCGGTAAAACGGGGAGGCTTGGAAAAATCATGGGTACTC
Source organism: Gammaproteobacteria bacterium (assembly GCA_022825085.1). Classification (GTDB taxonomy): domain Bacteria; phylum Pseudomonadota; class Gammaproteobacteria; order JAJDYQ01; family JAJDYQ01; genus JAJDYQ01. Next base: position 4,238 of record JAJDYQ010000022.1, on the reverse strand, counting down.
CTGTTAAGCAAAATGCCAGATTGATTGACTCGCTGGATGATGCCTTATCGGCCATTGGCCAAATCATTCTCGGTAAAGAAGAACAGGTAAGTCTGGCCTTGACCTGCCTGATTGCACGGGGGCATTTGCTCATTGAGGATTTGCCGGGCGTTGGAAAAACCACGCTTGCCCATGTTATTGCTCATGTGATGGGGCTGGATTTTCAGCGGATTCAGTTTACCAGCGACCTGCTGCCCACAGATGTTCTCGGTTTGTCGGTATTTGATCGGGAAAATAACCTGTTTGAGTTTCATCCGGGCCCAATCTTCTCAAACCTGATTCTGGCGGATGAGATCAACCGGGCAACGCCAAAGACACAAAGTGCATTGCTTGAAGCCATGGAAGAGCATCAGGTTACTGTTGAAGGTACCACTCGGCCGTTACCGGACCCGTTTTTTGTCATCGCAACCCAAAATCCTGTGCATCAGATTGGCACATTTCCATTGCCTGAATCACAATTAGACCGATTTTTACTGCGCATACACATGGGATATCCCGGTCAGAAGGCGGAGAGAGAGCTGCTGTCCGGAGCGGATCGGCGGGACATGATTGAGCAGATGCAAGTGGTATTTGATTTGAAAAAACTTAAGCTACTGCAAAGTCAGGCACAGGAGTTACATGTATCTGATGCACTGCTTGATTATATACAAGCGATATTGCAGTTCAGTCGCAATTCAAACAGCTTTGAGTTCGGTCTATCGCCCCGAGGCGGGCTGGCATTATTAAACGCAGCCCGAGCCTGGGCATTCATTTCGGGGCATGACTTTGTCGTGCCGGAACATGTCAAAGCAGTATTGCCGTCGGTAGTAAATCACCGTTTGCTTGCAGTCCGCGGCAAGGAATCTGACATGACTGCCGCGGATATTATTTCACAAACCGTACCTATTCCATAGCTATGGCCCTACCCATGGCGAATCGGCTGATTGCGCCGCTGTTGTATCCGGTTGTACTTCTGCGCCGGGAGTGGCACCGCCTTCTTGACAGGTTTTTGGCCAATCGGAGCGGGCCATTTTCCGAGTCGATAAGGCTCCATAGCTCTCTGGTTTACATATTGCCGACCCGGGCCGGGATGATATTTACCATTTTGCTGCTGGTGTTGCTCATTGGTTCGATCAATTACACCATCAGCCTCGGGTTTATGCTCACCTTTCTGCTGGCAGGGCTGGGTAATGTCGCGATGTTGATGACCTGGCGCAACATGGCTGGACTAAAACTAAAAGGCATGGGCGCAAAACCGGTATTTGCAGGAGAAGTTGCCAAATTCGCTATCCAGCTTGAAAATGATACTAACGACCGGCGCTATGCCATTACTTTGCCAAACGATTCGATGCCTGACGAAACAGTGGATATACCTTCCGGTGAACTGGTTTTGCTCCATTTTAATTGCCATACGAAAAGCAGGGGACTGTTAAACCCAGGCAGGATTCGTATTGAGACAGAATTTCCGGTCGGCCTGTTTGTGGCCTGGACTTGGGTTGATCTGGATATGCGGGCACTGATCTATCCCGCTCCTTCCGGTAAAAAAAATACGACTGTGCCTGTCAGCTGCCAGAGTGGTGAAGGGCTGGCCGAAGGAAGTGGATTGGAAGATTTCGCCGGCTTGAATAAATATCAGGCAGGCGACCCCTGGCAGCGTATTTCCTGGAAAATGGTCGCAAGAACCGATGAGCTGTTCAGCAAGAAATTCACAGGTGGTCAGCCCGAACTGGAATGGATTGACTGGTTTGTTTTGGATGAGGCATCTGTTGAAAGGCGCTTGTCGATCATGTCGGCAATGATTCTGGACGCCCAAAAGGCTGGCAGGCTGTATGGTTTGCGTATGCCGAACATCGAAATAAAGCCGGATAATGGCGCACAGCATCGGCACGAATGTCTGAAAGCACTGGCGCTGTACAATATTGAAGACACAAGCCATGTCCACTGAAGGTCGAAAGTTATGGGCACTGCTGGTTGGCATACTGCTTGTTTCCGGGCCTTTTTTTCCACGCATCCCGTTACCTGTTACGGCATTGAGCCTGATAATGACCTTATGGATTGCCGCCATAATACTTAATAAGGCGCGGCAACCCGACAAGCTACAGCGGATAGGGCTGCTTTTGCTGGCTGTGCTGATTATGAGCCTGTCATTTGGGACACTACTGGGAAGGGATGCCGGTACGGGGTTTCTTATCCTGTTGGCATTTCTGAAAATGCTCGAAATCAATGGCAAGAGGGATATGTATATTGTCGTATATGTAGATTATTTCCTGATAGCGAGTCATTTTTTTCATGCTCAAAGCCCATGGATAGCTGTTTATGTCTTTGCTGCTGTGATTTATCTGACCTCGGTTCTCATACTATTCACTGACAAGGCATCTACTCTCGATACTCGGAAGCGATTAACGATGGCAGGCCGTATGATTTTTCAGGCCACGCCATTGATGTTAATCCTGTTTTTATTATTTCCCCGTATCCCTGGGCCATTATGGGGTTTGCCTGAAGATGCACAGGCTGCGGTGACAGGCCTGGGTAATGATATGTCCCCTGGTTCAGTAAGCAGTTTGATTCAATCGGAAGAAATTGCATTTCGGGTTCGCTTTGAAGGTGAGATTCCGCCACATGCCGATCTATACTGGCGCGGTCCGGTCTTCAGCCGATATGATGGACAAACATGGAGGGCAGACAACACCTCCCGGCACATCAAAGTCAATCTGATCGGCAGCGAGAGCGAAACCGACATTATCCAATATACCGTCACCCTTGAACCCCATCGGCGAAACTGGCTGTTTGCCCTGAATTATCCGACTAACCTGCAAGGCAGCGGTTATCGATTGACGAGAGAGTTGCAGCTATTAAATCCGAAGAAAATCAACAGCGTAACCCGGTATTCTGTGACATCGGATCGTAAGCTTAGTAATTACAGCCTGTTTGAATCCGAGCGCCTGAAAAATCTGAGACTGCCGGGGGTAGGGTATCTGAATGAAAAGACGATTGCCCTGGCACGACGATGGCGCACTCTAGCGGGTGACGATGACCGACGTGTTATTGAAGAAGCTCTGCGTTATTTTAGAGAGCAGCCATTCGTTTATACCTTGAATCCGCCATTACTCGGCAATAATGCCATGGATGACTTTTTGTTCGAGACTCAGCGGGGGTTTTGTGAACACTATTCCAGTGCCTTTGTTTACCTGGCCCGTGCTGCCGGCATACCGGCACGCATAGTGGCCGGATATCAGGGCGGAGAAAAAAATCCGGTCGATCAATATTTGATTGTCAGGCAATCCAGTGCACATGCCTGGGCTGAAGTCTGGCTGGACGATGTGGGCTGGGTGCGTGTTGATCCCACAGCAGCCGTTTCGCCTGACCGCATAGAAAGCGGCATACAGGATGCGATAGAGGAGCGTGACCAGCTACCGGGTATATTGCTGGCTGGAGACAGCATATTTCTCAAGGCGCGGTATCACTGGGACAGCTTTAGTTACCGGTGGGACGAATGGGTAGTTGGCTTTAACCAGGATCGCCAGTTTGAACTGTTTCGGAAACTGGGCTTTGAAAATGCCGACTGGCAAGGCATGGTGATAGGAATGGTCATACTGTTCATTTTGGTGGGAGCATTTGTGGGTTTTTGGATATTTCGACAGGGCGAAGGCATCTACCAGGATCCGGTGAAACGGGCTTATGACCGCTTTTGCTATAAACTGGCAAAAGCAGGTATTGGACGAAACAATACCGAGGGGCCCTCTGAATATTTTTCACGTCTGCGAGGCAAACTGGCACCGGCCTCAGCCCAAACAGCCGGGGACATCATCGACCGCTATACTGTGCTGCGATATGGAACGGCCGGGTCTCCGGCACAGCAAAAGCATTTTATAAAGCGTGTTCAAAACTTTACTGCCCGCTTAAAATAGCAGCCTGTTGAATCAGGTTCGCAACCCATGACCACACCGGAAGATATCTGCAAGCAGGCGGAGACATTGCGCAAGGCGCTCAATCAACACAACCACCAGTACTATGTCCTTGATGACCCCGATATTCCAGATGCGGAATATGATCGACTGTTCCGCCGGCTGCAGAAGCTGGAAGCCAGATATCCTGATTTGGTCACAGCCGAATCACCCACTCAAAGGGTTGGCAGCGCACCGGCGGACCATTTTGAAAGGATTCAGCATACAATCCCCATGCTCTCTCTTGGCAATGCCTTTAGCGATACGGAACTGCTC
>JAJDYQ010000058.1 GCA_022825085.1 Gammaproteobacteria bacterium | reverse complement strand
AGGATACTGTAGTTGCTGTCGTTCAAACCTAAAAGTCCTGTTCAATTGTTTCTCATACAGTACGTTAAAGTGTACTGCATTTTTGGCAAATATCATAGTGAATTGAGTTAATTTGTATCCGGCAGAGTTAAATCTGCCGGGCGCAGCTCATGGCTTCTCTGGTATTCATGCCATATCTGCCGGTAGCTTTGCTGTTTGTGTGGGTGCAACAATCCCGGCGCTATTTCAGTCAGGGGCCACAATACGAACGCATATTCAAGAATATTTTCATGGGGTAACTTCAGTCGCCCTTCGTTAATTACCAGATCTCCATAAAGAATCAGGTCGATATCCAGAGTTCGGGGGGCAAATTTTTTTTCCTGACGGGTGCGACCATGATCAGCTTCGATCTGACGAAAAATTTTTTGAACCTCCAGTGGGATGATTTCGGTTTGCAGAGACAGCACCATGTTTAGAAAGTCGTCGCCTTCAAACCCGACCGCCTTGTTCTGATAGACCTTTGAACAGGTCAGCGGGCCAAAACAGTGACCAATCGCTGCAACCGCAGAAATAATGTTGTGCTCCCGGTCACGGTTGCTTCCCAGGCTGGCAAAAACTTCAGGCATGACCGCGTTCAATAATAATACCGACATCGCGTGCGCCGTGCAGGGCACCGGTTTTATTGAGCCTGATGCGTACCCAAGGTACGGAAAATTCCTCCATAATCAGCTTGGCGCATTCTTCAATCAGGGTCTCAACAAGACGATATTCGCTTGTTTGCACAAACTCTGTCAGACGCTTACAGACCGACTTGTAATTGAGCGTATCTCCAATATTGTCACCGGCAGCGGCCTTATGCACATCGACACTCATTTCAATATCCAGGATTATGGTCTGACGGATACGGCGTTCCCATTCATAAACCCCAATCAGGGTGTCGATTCTCAGGTCGTTAATAAAAATCTTGTCCATAATTTCACGCTTTAGTCGCGTAACATCATAAATTGCCTGCCGGTACCCATATTGTAATGTACAATGCTGCGCCCGGAAATCTTCTGTTCATTGTGGATAATGGCGAACGATCTTATATTCATACAGGGCATGTTTATCCTTGGTGCTTATCTGTCAGGTTCAATATGCAGCGCCATCATTGTCTGCCGATTGCTGGGGTTGCCCAATCCGGGGCAGCAGGGATCGCACAATCCGGGTGCCACCAATGTGCTGCGTATCGGAGGTAGAAAGGCTGCTGCAATAACACTGATCGCTGATGTACTGAAGGGGCTGCTTCCCGTATTGCTGTGTCGGGTCTTTGAAATGCCGCCACTAACCACCGGCCTCGTTGCATTGTCTGCATTTCTTGGGCACTTGTATCCGGTATTTTTCAGATTTAAGGGCGGCAAAGGCGTGGCAACAATGATCGGTGTCCTTTTGGGCATCGGTTGGATGCTGGGGCTGGCTGCCGCTGTTACATGGCTGCTTGCTGCCGGTGTGTTTAAAATATCTTCTGTCTCCTCAATAACCATGGCGATTCTGGCACCTGTCTATAGCTGGTTTTTTTATCATGATGAAGTATTAACCTTGATCCTTGCCGGCATGTCGATGGTGCTTTGCTGGCGTCATCGCAGCAATATACGGAATCTGATCGGGGGTAGAGAGGGCAGGATTACCACTTCGGATAAAGCCGAAAACAGGACGGCGAGGCACTGAAAGATGCAGATAACAGGTTAATATCTCGCCCTGCGGAAAAGCCCTCCCCTTGGCTTGAGCAAGGCCGGGCAATTCGCCGATATTGTTTATAAAGCCGGCAGCTCCTCCATTGGCCAGCGTGGTCTGCCTGCAAGCTCTGCTTTATCTCGTTGCCCGACAGCCAGCCGAAGTGCACCGGCATAGGCAATCATGGCACCGTTGTCGGTGCAGAATTCCATGGAGGGGAAAAACACCTGTGCGCCCACTTTCTCCATTTCTATATGAAGGAGCTTTCGCAGGCATTTGTTGGCCCCCACTCCTCCTGCAACGACCAGGGTCTGAAAACCGGTTTGCCGGAGTGCACGCCGGCATTTAATCACAAGCGTTTCCACCGCAGCCTGCTGAAAAGCGGCAGCAATATTTTCCTTTATCTCTGGTTCATCGCCGTTGTTTTTCAGAGTGTTCATGGCAAAGGTTTTCAGCCCGCTGAAGCTGAAGTCCAGACCGGGGCGGTCAGTCATCGGGCGCGGGAAGGTAAATCGATTCAGATCACCTTGCTCGGCCAGCTTCGCCAATGCCGGGCCGCCCGGATAACCCAGGCCAAGCAAATTGGCTGTTTTGTCAAAAGACTCGCCAACTGCATCGTCAACAGACTGGCCCAGAACTTCATACCGGCCGACAGCCTGCACCGACATGAGTTGCGTATGTCCACCGGAGACCAGCAAGGCAACAAATGGAAATGGCGGCGGTTTCTCCTCCAGCATGGGTGCGAGAAGATGCCCTTCCATGTGGTGAACACCAATTGCCGGAATGCCGAGCGCTAATGCCAGAGAACACCCAAGCGAAGTTCCCGTCAGCAAGGCCCCTATCAGCCCTGGCCCGCGGGTGAAGGCAATACCGCCCAGATCAGCCAGCTGCAGACCGGATCTGTCCAGCACTTCACGGATCAACGGGGTCAATTTTCGAATATGATCACGCGAAGCCAGTTCTGGTACCACACCACCGTATTCTTCATGCAGGGCTGCCTGACTGTATAGACAGTGTCCCAGCAGGCCGGCTTCGGTATCGTAAACAGCAACCCCGGTCTCGTCACAGGAGGTTTCAATCCCCAGCACCTTCATTGAAGCTTCCTCAAGTTTTGTTCGGGCACGGTTTTTTCTTTGCATTTGCCATTATCCATCTGTATAATCGTGCGCCCCTTGAAATTTAGATTACTGTAGGTGAGGCATTAATGCCAACTGTAAAAATCAAAGAAAACGAACCTTTTGATATTGCAATGCGTCGTTTCAAGCGTTCCTGTGAAAAAGCCGGTATTCTGGCCGAGGTTCGCCGCCGCGAATTTTATGAAAAGCCAACCCAGGTTCGCAAACGCAAAAAGGCTGCTGCGGTAAAACGCCATATAAAGAAAATCTGGCGTGAACGTATGGTGCGCCGCCGCCTGTATTAACCACGTATTATCACCATCCCGGTATCAGGCGTTTTTCCGGGATATCTCATGTATCCAATACGAATTGACCATGAACCTGCAAGACAGCATTAATAATGATGTCAAAGAGGCCATGCGTGCCAGAGACAGAGAAAAGACTGGAGTGCTGCGCCTGATCCTGTCTGCGCTCAAGCAGGTTGAAGTTGATGAGCGCCGCAAGTTAAATGATGCCGATGCCACTATGGTATTGACCAGAATGCTCAAGCAGCGCAAGGACTCAATTGAACAATACATCCGGGGTAACCGCCCTGAGCTGGCTGAAAAAGAGCAGGCTGAGATTAAAATCATCCAAGCCTACCTGCCTGAGCAGCTCGGAGACGAAGGGGTCAGCGCCATAATTGAGCAGGCCATCGCTGATATCGGCGCTACCTCCATGAAAGATATGGGCAAAGTTATGGGCAGGTTGAAGAGCCAGCTACATGGTCGTGCCGATATGAGCACAGTCAGTGACAGGGTTAAAGCAAAACTGGGTTAACCCCTCCCGCTCGTCTGCGCACCTATTCGCATTTACTGCTTCTTGTAATGCCTGCCCGATTGGCTGCTAAAATGCGCTAATGGCCGGTCTGATTCCACAGTCTTTTATTGATGATCTGATCAATCGTGTTGATATCGTTGAGGTCATTGATGCACATGTCCCCCTGAAAAAAACAGGCCGCGATTACAGCGCATGCTGCCCCTTCCATAATGAGAAAACACCTTCCTTTACCGTCAGCCCTGTAAAACAGTTTTACTATTGTTTTGGGTGCGGTGCTCACGGTACTGCCTTAACCTTTCTGATGGAATACGGTCGCATGGACTTCGTTGAGGCCGTAGAATCACTGGCTTCCCAGCAGGGTATGGAGGTGCCTCGTGAGCAAGGAGCCCATACAAGGCAGTCCAATGCAGGCCTGTATGACCTATTGGAGCAGGCCACGGCTTATTACTGTCAGCAGCTCAAATATAACCAGATCGCCATTGATTATCTGAAAGGTCGTGGCCTCGACGGCAAGACTGCCGCTGAATATGGTCTGGGTTATGCCCCTCCCGGCTGGAACAATCTCACCCCAGTTTTGGGGAAAGACAGACACGATGAATTGCTAAAGAGTGGCATGCTGACCAGAGGCGATAACGGAGATACGCATGACCGCTTCCGTGAACGGATCATGTTTCCTATTCGTGACCGGCGTGGCCGAACCATTGGCTTCGGTGGTCGTATCCTGGGTCAGGGCAGCCATGCCAAATACCTCAATTCGCCGGAGACCCCTCTTTTCCATAAAAGCAGAGAGCTCTATGGTTTGTATGAAGCACGTAAAGCGGTCAGAAAGCTGGAAAGTTTTTATATTGTGGAAGGCTATATAGACGTTATCGCCATGGCGCAAAATGGTATGCGAAATGTTGTCGCTACCATGGGTACGGCCATTACTGCAGAACATTTGAAAAAACTGTTCAAGATTGCACCGGCAATCGTGTTTTGCTTTGATGGTGACCGTGCCGGTCGTGATGCTGCCTGGCGCGCACTGGGAAACACTCTGCCGGTTATGCGTGATGGTCGCATGGTGCGATTTCTATTTCTGCCTGATGGTGAGGATCCAGATAGCATGATCCGGCAGCATGGAAGGGATGTATTTGAACGACTGACCGGCGAGGCCCAGACACTTTCGGAGTATTTCTTTGCCCATCTGGAGGCCGGCATCAATTTATCCACGCCTGATGGCCGTGCTCAACTGGCGAAGCAGGCTCAACCTCTGCTGCAAAAGTTACCAGGTGGGGTATTTTATGACCTCATGCTCGATGAGCTGTCGAAGCGTACTGAGCTGTCAGTCGAACGACTGGTTGAAATTACCACGCCGGTTCAGCAGCCCACGTCCAGAAAACCCGGTAGCTTCATCATCCGCAAAGAAGATCCCTCGGTGCGCCACCTCATCACATTATTGCTACAGCAACCTTCTTTGGCGCAGCTGGCACACAACATAGGTGATCTTGCCGGATACAATGTGCCGGGGGCTGCTTTATTGGCCGAACTGATCGATTTTCTGAAAGATAAATCCGATATCCATCCGGGCGTTATTCTTGAGCACTGGCGTAACAGCGAATATGGTAAACATCTCGCTAAATTGGCTCAATGCCCGGTTGAGCTTGAAGAGCATCGGCTGGAGGCGGAATTCAAGGATTCTTTCCGTCAACTCGATAAATATGATCCTCTGCATCCGGACCAGATTTTGGAAAAGATCAGACAGGGGCACCCTATTACCAGAGAGGAAAAGAATATTCTCCGACAGCCTGCGCCCGACCAGTAGTGCAGCAGCCACATCAAGGCTGCTTTGAATAGAAAATTTTAGTAAAAGTGTGCATATAACTGGAAGATCTCAAAAATATCTGCTACAATAATGAGTTTCGTGTGCCGAGCAAGTTCCAGCTTTCCTGCTTTTAGCCCGGGTTAATTCGCTTGCAGGCTCTTCTTTGACTGTCTTCGCAGATGAAGACCGCAACAAGGGAATACACAGTGATTGAAGAACATCAGCAACCACAGTCTCCGCAATCTGATATTAAAAACCTGATTGCAAAGGGCAAAGAAAAGGGATTTCTGACTTATGCGGAGGTTAATGATCACCTCCCCGACGGTATCGTCGATCCAGAGCAGATCGAAGACATTATCAGCGTTATCAATGATATGGGCATTACCGTATATGAGAATACCCCGGATGCCGAAGTAATCGAGCTCACTAAAGAGAACATTACCGACGACGATGCTGCCGAAGAGGCCGCAGCCACATTAACCACACTGGACAGTGAATTTGGTCGCACTACAGACCCTGTGCGTATGTACATGCGTGAAATGGGAACAGTCGATCTCCTCACCCGTGAAGGCGAGATCGCTATTGCCAAGCGAATTGAAGAAGGGCTCAGACAGGTTCAGCAGACTCTGGCCCAATATCCGCGCACCATCCGAACCGTCCTCGAGCAGTATGAGTTATATACCCGGGAAGAAGCCAAGTTGACTAACATTCTGGCCGGCTTTATTGATCGTGAAGAACCGGATGAAATTGCCAGACCATCTCAAAGAACCAGTAACACTGCCGGCAGTAAATCCAAAGGGAACAACGGCCCTACGGGACCGGATCCTAAAGAGATCAAGTCCCGCTTTACCAAACTGACAAAAGCACATGCCAAAGCCATGGACTCAATCAGGAGACGGGGCTATGACCATAAAGCCACAATAAAGTGGCGCAACATGGTCGGTGACCAGTTCATTCAATTCAAGCTGTCACCCCGTCTGATGGAGCGGCTTATCAACGACCTGCGTGAGGATGTTCGTATGATTCGCCGCTATGAGCGTGAAGTCATGACTATCTGTGTCAAAAATGCCGGAATGCCTCGCAAGGAATTTATCATCAGTTTCCCCGGCAGCGAAACAGACCTTATGTGGGTTGATCGTCAGATAAGGCGTGGGCAGAATTTTTCGGAAGCGATGGTCCATCTGAAGGACGATATCACCTACCTGCAAAACAAAATACTGAGATTGCAAACTGCTGCCGGTCTGCCGGTACGGGAAATCAAGGATATCAGCCGCCGTTTATCTGTTGGCGAGGCCAAGGCCCGACGTGCCAAAAAAGAGATGTGCGAGGCTAATCTGCGTTTGGTTATATCCATTGCCAAAAAATACACTAATCGCGGACTGCAGTTTCTTGACTTGATCCAAGAAGGTAACATCGGTCTGATGAAGGCCGTTGACAAGTTTGAATACCGTCGTGGTTATAAATTCTCAACTTATGCGACATGGTGGATTCGTCAGGCCATAACCCGCTCAATTGCTGATCAGGCTCGCACCATCCGTATTCCAGTACATATGATTGAAACCATTAACAAGCTTAACCGTATCTCACGTCAGGTATTGCAGGAGATGGGGCGCGAGGCGAAACCCGAAGAACTGGCTAAATATATGGACATGCCAGAAGATAAAATCCGCAAAGTCCTCAAAATTGCCAAGGAACCGGTTTCCATGGAAACTCCTGTCGGTGACGACGAAGACTCGTACCTCGGTGACTTCATTGAAGATGCCAACACAGTCGCGCCGGTTGATTCGGCCACTTCGGAAAATCTTGGAGAGGCAACCCAGGAAATCCTCGCCGGCCTTACTCCGCGTGAGGCCAAGGTATTGCGTATGCGCTTCGGTATCGGCATGAATACCGACCATACGCTGGAAGAGGTCGGCAAGCAGTTCGATGTTACGCGTGAGCGTATCCGCCAGATCGAAGCCAAGGCGCTTCGCAAGCTGCGCCACCCAAGCCGCTCGGGACAACTGCGCAGCTTTCTGGAGTCTGAATAGAGGTCTTGCCGATAAGACATGTGCTTCCGAGAGGCGGGTGTGATTATTCTTGCGGCCCCTTAGCTCAGCTGGTCAGAGCAGTCGACTCATAATCGATTGGTCCCAGGTTCAAGTCCTGGAGGGGCCACCATTCAACTCCTGATGCTGGAAGCTTCCAGACCCATACAACTCTGAACTTTTTGACTCCGGGTTCATCTTAGGTTAATCATGACTAATCCACGATTGCCCAAGGTATTATTGTACCTGACAGCTGTAGCGGTATTATTGCTGCCCTTGCAGGGACTGGCTTTTGCTGTCTCTGCGGATACAGAGGCAAGCCAATTTCCCTGCCATGAGCGATCCATAGCCATTCTTTATGAGCAAAGCCAACAGGCAGGAAGTACCCATGATTGTTGTGATAGCACACTGGTTTCACCGTATAGCTGCACGCACTGCCTTGTATCCATGGCCTCTTTTGATGAAGTTACCATCCCTCTGCAACAGGCCATATATCCACAACCTCAGACAAGGCATGAAGCTATAAAGCCCATGCCACACAAGAGCCTGTTCAAACCTCCCCGCGTTTCCTGATTTAATCTGCCGGATTTGGTTCCGGTATCGGTCAGCTCCTTGGGGGGAGCTGGTATTGAATATCTAGTCAGGAGATAAAGATGGTTACCAAAAGATTTATTTTGCCTATAGCACTGGGCCTGCTGGCGGTGGGCTGTGCCGTCATCAACCCCCAGCAGGGCTTTAGTGAGGTTTCAGCTAATATCAAACAACGGCTCGGCGTCCATGTACACTGGGATACCGGGGGAGTCGAAGATGTCCAGGTAAAAGAGTCTGTGAGTAAGATGCTGGCACAACCGCTGACTGCGAAGTCGGCCACTCAGATCGCTCTGTTAAATAATCAGTCTCTGCAAGCGAAATACGCTGATCTGGGCATATCTCAGGCTGAGCTGGCACAGGCGGGCCTGTTGAAGAACCCGGTGTTGGAACTGACCCGCTTAAAGCCGCGTGAGAGCGGCGAATCAGGTGGTGCGCTGGATATAGAATTACGTTTTGCATTCCTTGATATTTTGCTTATTCCCTTGAGAAAGAAAGTGGCGGCAGAACAATACGAGGCTACTAAACAGCAGATTATTACAAGCATACTCGATCATGCCGCCGCAACACGCAAGGCTTTTTATGCTGTACAAACGGCACAGCAGATAGAGAGCGTGTTTGAGGAATTCAGGGCGTCGGCAGCGGCCGCACTGGAAACCGCAACCCGACTACACAGAATTGGCAATATCAATAAGGGTGCTTTTGACAGCTTTCAATTACAGGACAACGAGGCCGATCTGGCTCTTGCTGAAGCACAGATGGCGACGCGTATCAGTCGTGAGAAGCTGGACCAGCTGATGGGCACGACCAGCGACCAGACTCGATGGGTTATCGAGGGTGGTCTGAATCCCCTGCCTATTAAGGCTATTGAGCTGGCTGATATTGAGCGGCGCACAGTCGATAGTAATCTCGATCTGGCCATGCTCAGGCATAACATACAGGCTATTGCTGATCAGGCCGGCGTGGAGAACATTGGGTCTATAATCAATGATCTGGAGCTCGGCTATGCTTGGGATCGCGAAGACAGCGGTCACTGGAAAGACGGGCCGATTGTTGAATTCAAAGTGCCGGTCTTCGATCCGGGCTTTGCCAGACGTGCCCGCGCAAAGGCGCAGATACAACAGATCATGACCACTTACACGGCCAAGAAGACCTCCATACGCAGCAATGCACGATTACTGGTGGACCGTCTGCGTTTCAGCCGAGAAATGGTTGAGCGGTATGTCGATACTATCCTGCCGCTCAATCGTCGCATTAAAGACTTTGCATTACTTAACTATAATGCCATGCAGATTGATGTGTTCAGGTTGTTAAGGGCCCATGAAAAACAGATAGATGGCTATCAGCGATTTGTAAATGCATTAAGCGACTACTGGATGGCAAGAGCCGATCTGGAAACACTGTTAGCCGGTCGGTCTGCCGTAATGGTAAATATGACTAGCCCGGCAGCCATTGACATGGCTGATGCCGATGAAGGAGGGCATTGATATGAAGATAACACGACGAGGTTTGTTGACCAAAGGTACAACGCTGGCTGGTGCAGCAGCACTGGTTGGCACCAGCGCAGGTAATCAGCCTGCGATGGCTTCCAGCCTGATTGATGATGATGTGGTTTATAAACGCTGGGAAAAGTCATACAGCGGTGGCCCGCTGGATATAAAGCCACTGGCCCCGGGTTTGCCGGGTGAGCATTATCGCCCGGTCATCGTTCCCAATGGAGAAGCCATGCCATTCAGGATAGTTAATGGTGTCAAGGTGTTTCACATTACCGTTGGCAGGGTTGACCATGAGTTCACTCCGGGACTGGAAGCGGACATGTGGGGCTATAATGGTCGCATCAATAGCTCGGTTATAGAGGCAGTTGAAGGTGAACACATCCGCATCTATGTCACCAATAACCTGGAGGTGCCCACAACGATACACTGGCACGGCTTGTTTTTACCTAACGGCATGGATGGCGTGGCCGGTGTTACCCAGCCGGTTATAAAACCCGGTCAGACTTTCCGCTATGAGTGGACACTGCGCCAGTTCGGCACATTCATGTACCATGCACACTACGATACCATGACACAGGAGGCCATGGGGCTCACTGGCATGTTCATTGTCCATCCACGTCATCCTGACCCCGATGACCAGGTTGACCGCGACTTCGTGCTGTTGATGAATGAGTACAAACTGGAAGTCGGGACACGAAAAATTGACCCGAATGAAATGACCGATTTCAATGTTTTAACCCTAAATGGGCGTTCATTCCCGGGTACTGAACCGCTGGTTATCAAACAAAATCAACGGGTACGCGTGCGTATCGGTAATCTGTCGGCAATGGATCACCATCCATTTCACATTCATGGTTACCGCTTCAAGGTAACAGCTACCGATGGGGAGCGTATTCCGGCATCCGCACAATGGCCAGAAACCTCGGTGTTGGTGGCGGTAGGGCAGACACGTGAAATCGAGTTTATTGCTGACGCGCCAGGAGACTGGATTGCTCATTGCCACATGACTCATCATACCATGACCCAGATGGGGCATGGCCTGACCAATATGATTGATATGGATATTGCTGGTCTTACATCGCAGATCAATAATGTCATCGGTGGTGGCTACATGCCCATGGGAGAAAAAGGTATGTATGACATGGCATTCATGCAAATGGATATGCCAGAAAATTCCCGCCCCATGGCAGGTGTGCCACTGCAATATGGTAAAGGTACAATGGGTGGATTGTTCACCATATTCAAAATCAGAGAAAAGCTGTCAAGCTACAAGGATCCGGGTTGGTACAAGCATCCCGCAGGAACAGTGGCGCGTATAGCTGAAGATGCCGAATTGCGTGCGGACGGTATTAAGGCCTGACAAGAAAGTTCCATCGCCATCGTGCGGCTGCCAGCCGTGTTCCTCCGTGATGGTATTGAGTGAGTGGCCTCGGTGGAATATTATGGCCAGACCCCGTGATCTGTATAAATCCATAAGCGCAAATGAATAGAAAAATATTTATCAATGTTTTGGCGGCAGGACTATTTTTTTTGCCATTGCTGGCACCCCTGAAAGATGGCTTGTTGCTGGAACCGCATTTGTTTAAGTATCTGCTATCCAGCCCCTTTATTATTTTGCTGCTGAGTCTTTATTTTATAAATAATGGCTTTCAAAAGCGTTGCCATGTCGCCAAAACGCCCATTAATTACCTGGGTATTATATTTCTGATCTGGGCGTTAATATCAATAAGCTGGGCATATAATATACATAATGCTATCGTTTTATGGATGCAATATCTAATGGCTTTTTTTGTATTTATTCTTGTGCTAAATACACTACAGGATAAACAAGATGTAACAAAGCTTTTGCTATCAATTTTTATAAGTGGCGTAATAGTGGCCTTTGTTGGCGTTTTGCAGGAACTATTTGACTTTCCAGTCATTCGGCAGGCAAGGAAACCAGCGTCTTTTTTTGGTAATAAAAATATGGCTGTACATTTCATAGTTTTATCACTACCACTTGCGCTGGGGCTTGCCATAGATTCTCGAAAAACAGTTGATCGAGCATTGTATTTGATTGGTTCATTTATAATGATAACTTATTTGTATTTCACTCAAACACGGGCTGGGATACTGGCATTCTCAGTGCAAATACTTGTGCTAATCGTCTTTCAGGTCATGCGATTTGCCCAAAAAGATCCCAAAATAAAACACGGCCTGTCAGTGTTATTCGGAGTATTGATAACTCTGAGTGCTTTTTTTGTATACGACAATAGGGAAAATTTTGCGGAGTCTATACCTGAAGAAAGAAAAATAGGTATCAATGCCAGAGTCAATGCATGGCAAAATACACTGGCCATGATTTATGACAGGCCAATATCAGGAACGGGGCTGGCTAACTGGGATATTTACTATCCGCTTTATCATAGTCGCATAGCCAAGGGACATACATTTGGAGAAGGACAGCAACTCAAGAATGCCCATAATGACTATTTAACCATATTAAGCGAGCTGGGGGTCATTGGTTTTTTAGTGCTGCTTGCAATGGCTTTTTGGCTTATTAAAAAGATGTGGCCTATTTTGAAAAATCCAAATCATGCGATGCACTATTTAACGCTGTCTTTAATTCTGGCATTAACTGGATTTTCAATAAATGCCGGGTTTAGCTTTCCGTTGTCGATGTATTTGCCACCTGTAATCATTATGGTTTATTTGGCCATTATTGTATTTGCCAGTAATCAAGCTACCAGAAAAGATAAAAATATAAAACCTGATAATTTTTATAGATTGCCTAAAAAACTAACGATGCTTATTGGTATCATTGGTTTTGTTTCCAGCATCTATTATTTTTACAATAATCTCCGGCATATAAAAGCTGAGGACTTATATTTTCAGGCAGAGGTTCTGGAACGCAAAGGTAATTGGCCGCAGTTACATAAGGTCGCCCTTCAGTCTTATAGATTGAATCCGGATAGAACACGCATATCAGCTTACATCGGTCAGGCAAAAATGCATCTGGGCCAGACCCAGGAAGCAATTAAATATTTTAATCAGGCACTGAGTCTGGCACCTTATAATATTAATACAATGTCTTTTTTTGCTCAGGCATATATTGCACACGGTGACTATGAGAGTGCTGAAAAAACATATTTAAGCAGCTTGAAAATTTACCCTGACTGGGCTAAAGCCCATAAAAATATCGGTGTTTTATATCTTAATAACTTGAAACAGCCCAGTGAAGCGATCAAACATTTGAAAATTGCTCTTGAACTTGATCCCGATATTCACCAAGCAGAAATCATACAAAAATTAATAAAGGATAATAGCCAGTAGCCACAGCGAAGTTCATGATGCAAGGCTCTGAAGTTGACCAGTCTGTATCCCTCGATTCTGCTGGCAGAATTAGTTTATTACTGTTTTTGCTTATGGCGCTGAATTAATGCTCTTACGCGTTCTGCCTGAGGTAGATTGGGATCAAGGTTTAGCGCTTTCTGAAAATACTTAACTCCCTCTTCCTGGCGGTTCAGATGGTTATATAAAATAACCGCTAAATTCTGATAGATATTGGCGGTTGGAGTAATATCCGCCCATTTTCTGTAGGTCTGCTCAAGCGACAGATAATCCTGCCGAGTGATCTGCTCTTTTGTTTTCTGGGCATATAAAACAGGCAGCCAGCTTTGTGCCAGCTTGTGTGTTTTCATGATTCCCGCTAAACGCTCCAGATACTCCAGTGCCTCATCCTGCCTTTGGGCTGCCAAAAAAGCCTGTGCCATAACAGCGATCGTTGGAAAATGATATGGCCTTTTTTCCAGAATCAATGAACCATGTCTAATTGCATCATTATATTCTTTTAGTCTGAGTAACACGGCTGACAAGGTAAAACGATACAATGCCTGACCAGGGTTCAAGTTAACCGATTTAACAGATTCTATTTTTGCGCGATCATATGAACCATCTCTTTGATATACCAGAGAATTACTGTAATGAACCTGCGCTTTCAAGTGCTGACCGTTCTTCACCACGCTCCAGACACCTGATAGTAGAAAAAGTGACATTGCAGCAACGGCTAATGGTAGCGGTAACGGAAGCACCTGTTTGTTTTGATCGGATTGAGTCAGTGCGGCCAGCAACGCAATAAAAGTGGCCAGCATAAGAGGAGCTATAGCCAATTTCAAAGGAAAGGTAAAAAAACCATCAACTAATAGGCCAACCAAGCCTGCCAGTAGCCCTAATACCAAAAAATCCTGATGACTGCTCAAGTGACGATAAATAAGCCGCCCTATCATAAACATAATCCAAATCAGCAGGACAATACCAACAATACCAAGGCTCGAAAGAATTTCCAGCCAGTCATTGTGGGCATGTTGATGCATGCGGGCTTCATTCATAGACTTATCCCGTACAGTGCTGTCCAGATAATGAGGATAATGAATACGCCAGTTACCCGCGCCAACCCCCAGAGCAGGGTTATCTTTAGCCATTGCCAGAGTATTCATCCACATGGAGACACGTGGGTTTGCATATCGATAATCCTTTGATAGCCCCTTATATACTTCGCTAAAACGATCAGAGAATTCAACAGACCGATAACCAAAACCTGCGATGAGAGAAGGAATGAGAATAGCGGCGATAACGACAATATATTGTGTACTACGTAGTCTGTTCTTTCTGTTTTTTAGTATAAATAAAGTGAATAAAGCTATCTCCGCTAACAGAGCTAAAAGGCCTGCTCGGCTATTTGCATAAAACAGAAACAGCATCATTGGAAGCAGGCAGGCAGCGATAATCATTTGTTGGTTTTTCTGCCGGACATGCAATAATAAGCCGATGCTCAAGGGGATCACCATGACCAGAAAATGCACCGCCATATTTTTATTGCCGAAAGTGGCGGCCGGTTTAACTGTTTGTGCTATCCAATCCAGGCCAAATAAATACTGGCCCACTCCCAGCAATGAGACAAGAAATCCTGATATGACAATACCCATGGATAGTGTTTCAATTGACCGTCGATCCCTGAATATCTGAGTAACCAGAAAATAAAGTAGCCCCGCACACCACCATATAGTCAATAACTTGAACGCCTCAAAATAATCGTCAACCCATAATAAACTCAGCGTTGCCCATGCCAGAAAAAGCAGAATCGGTATCTCAACATGGCTGCGGATAATTTGTCTTTTTTTCAGGTTGATCTGCTGAAAAAACCACAGCGCCACTAAAAACAAAATGCCAATTTGAAAATAGGCTCCACGATATAGGTCAGGCATCATCGCACCGTTATAGCCAATAGGTGTAACAAGTGGTGCCAGAACGATAAAAATAAATGTCAGCTTTTGTATGGCCATTTAGTGGAGAAGATTGAACATCTGACGGCGATAGCGGGCGACCAGCTCATCCTCACCGTTGAGCAAATCAAAAACAGTCAATATGCCTTTGCGCCCAGCCTCTTCATTCCAGCTTTGATCATTTTTTATAATTTCAAGCAGTTGTTGCAGAGCGGCCTCATAATTGCCCTCAAGTACTCGCCAGGCAGAGAGCTGATAACGGCTTTCAAAATCGTTCGGGTCTGTCGTAATTCTTCGTTCCAGTTCATCTGGTTTCGGGCAATCGTGCACGATGGCAGTAAACTGAATTTTGGCCCTGAGCTCTTTTACTTCATCACTGTCGCGCTGGTCGTGAGGTAACTGCAGAATTATTTTCTCTGCCTCTGCATGGTGCCCCGTTATCATGGCCAACCGTGCCAGAGCCAGTGGCCCGCGCTTGTTTTCAGGGTCATCCCGCATGGCTTGTGTCAGCAGGCTTTTTGCTTTCTCGAAATCATTCTGCTCGGCCAGCAACATGGCCTCCTGCACCATCTGATCAGACTCCCGTTCAATATACGGATCGAGCAACTCCCGTAAAACGGTTTCCGGCTGTAATCCCATGATGTCTTCGACGATCTTGCCATCGCAAAAAAGCTTTAAAGTGGGCAGGCTGCGAACGCCAAACTGAGCAGCGAGCTCCTGTTGCTCATCAGAATTCACCTTGACCAGATGAAATTTACCCTGATACTCCTCGGCGAGCCCGGTCACAACAGGCAGCAGCATCTGACAGGGGCCACACCACGCCGCCCAGAAGTCAACGAGGACGGGGCGTTTATTTGAACCTTCGATGACCAGTTGTTGGAAATTCTCGACAGTTCCCTCGAAGATGCAGGATGAATCAACCATCTATGGCTACCGTTCCAGCAGCTTTAATTTATCGGGCTTACCCTGCCAATCCTCTGCATTTGGCAGGGATTCTTTCATTTGGTTGATAACCGGCCATATTTGGGATAATTCTGCATTGAGCTTAAGAAAATGCTCTTGCTCCGGTGGCAGGTCATCTTCCGAAACAATGGCATCGACAGGGCACTCCGGTTCACACAACGTACAATCAATACACTCATCTGGATCAATGACCAGAAAATTAGGGCCTTCATGGAAGCAGTCCACAGGGCAGACCTCGACGCAATCTGTGTGTTTGCACATAATGCAATCTTCTAGGACAACGAATGTCATGGGATTTCCTCAGTTCTTATGCTAAAAGTACCTATGGGTGATGGCAGTACAGTGTATTGATTACTGACCTCAAGTGCGAGCGATTAGGCTGGGCTTGACAGGTCCAGACAGCCCCGAAAGCATAACATTATTCCGCCGGTCTGCTCAATAACAGGATGTGGCAGATGGTTTTCGCTCAATCAGATCAGTCGGCCAATGGTATTTTGTTAATCATTGTAATATACCGGATTATTCAATTTTTGGGGTCCATTTTTATGTCAAGTCCACCGGATGCTGTTGATTTTCACGCTGCCCTGCCTCACGATATTGTTTCGGTCGTCCGTGCTGCGCTGCGCGAGGATGTCGGCGATGGTGATAAAACGGCTGCTTTGCTCAAGCCCAGCTCTGCCGAGGCCCGTGTGGTTTGTCGACAGGATGCGGTTTTGTGCGGTACGGTCTGGTTTGATGAGGTTTTCCGGCAGATTGATCCCGACATTGTGGTGAGCTGGCAATATCACGATGGTGCCGCCATCTCGGTAAATGATGTGTTGTGCTCAATTCATGGGTCGGTTTCCGGCTTGCTGTCCGGTGAGCGGACTGCCTTGAATTTTGTGCAGTTATTGTCAGCTACCGCTACTGCAACCCGCCGTTGTGTCAGGGCGATCTCGCATACTGGCTGTGTCGTGCTCGATACCCGTAAAACCATTCCCGGCCTGCGCAGTGCTCAGAAGTATGCTGTGCGCTGCGGGGGTGGTTCGAATCATCGCATGGGACTGTTTGATGCCATTTTAATCAAAGAAAATCATATCGCGGCGGTCGGGTCGGTTCGCGGGGCTGTGTCTGCTGCCCGTGAGCGATTTCCGGGGGTGTTTGTCGAGGTGGAGGTGGAGGATTTGGATGAGTTCAAGCAGGCTATGGCGGCTGAACCTGACCGAATTCTGCTGGATAATTTTTCTGTCGAGCAACTGAAAGTCGCTTGCCGCTTGAATCGAGGTCGTTGTCAACTGGAGGCTTCGGGGGGCATCACATCGGATAATGTCGCGGCGGTGGCGGAAACAGGGGTCAATTATCTATCGTCCGGTAGTATTACGAAGCATGTCCAAGCGGTTGATTTGTCACTGCGTATTTGTCGTTAAGCCAGCCGCCGCCTATTTTTCAAACAGGTTCAGAAATTCGACGTACCCTTCCCTCATCAGGTTTTCTTTGGGTACGAAGCGCAGCGATGCTGAATTGATGCAGTAGCGCAGGCCGGTCGGTCGGGGGCCATCTGTGAATACGTGGCCCAGATGCGATTGAGCTATCGCACTTTTCAGCTCTGTGCGAACCACGAAAAGCTTTCTGTCTTCGTGTTTGGTCAGGGCGTTTTCCCTGATTGGGCGAGTGAAGCTGGGCCAGCCGGTGCCGGATTTGTATTTGTCAGTTGAGCTGAACAGAGGTTCGCCGGAGACGATATCGACATAGATGCCTTCTTTTTTATTATCCCAGTATTCATTCTGGTAGGGCCGCTCGGTGGCTTCGTTTTGTGTGACATCGTATTGCAGCGGGGTCAAGGTTTTCCTCAGTTCGGCTTCTGTCGGCTTTTGGTAGTCTTTGTAGCTGACCATCATCGAGGTTGCGTCGGCTGCTGCAGCTGTATCGTCCGTGGCTATGGCTGAGCTGGCTGCGAACAGGGCTGCAATCAGAATTGTTGCTCCTATTGTGGAAATTGTCTTTGTGTTGTTCATGGCTTTAATATGTGTGAATCTTATTATTCCTATTGACAGGCAAATTGTGGGTAAGTTCGTTTGTACACCGTGTGCATGGTTGAGGCAAGGTGCTTTACCGCTGATTACCGTAGTGTTCGGCTGACCTGTCTTGTCGGGCATAGCCGTCTTCAGTCGTTGTGGTTATAATACACAGCTTTTCTGGGATTAGTTCGCGAAATACGAGTTCACACCATGGAGGAAACGGTATGAAGGCATTGGCAGGTGTTATCATGGGTTCGCGCTCTGACTGGGATACCATGCAGCACACGGCGGATATTCTGTCGCTACTCGATGTTCCTCACGAGATCAGGGTAATTTCGGCTCACCGTACGCCTGATCAGCTGTTTGATTATGCGGCTGCGGCTGTTGATCGTGGTCTGGAAGTCATTATTGCCGGTGCTGGCGGTGCCGCTCATTTGCCTGGCATGGTGGCCGCTAAGACCTGTCTGCCGGTATTGGGGGTGCCTGTTAAGTCAGATGCCCTGAATGGCCTGGATTCGCTGCTATCTATCGTGCAAATGCCGGCCGGTATCCCGGTGGGTTGTGTGGCTATCGGTCAGGCCGGGGCACGTAACGCCGCTTTGCTGGCTACTGCCCTGTTGGCTAATAAATATCCAGATATTCGTGAAAACCTGATGGCGTTCCGTCGGCAGCAGTCAGATAAGGTTCTGGCCGATCCTGATCCTCGTTTGAATCCTTCTGCCTGAGCGGCGTGGCCATGAGAATCGGTATTCTGGGCAATGGCCAGCTGGCCCGTATGCTGGCTCTGGCCGGCAGGCCACTCGGTCTGGATTTTGCCTTTTACAGCCCTAATCCAGACGGTTGTGCCAATGTGTTGGGAGAGCATGTTTGTGGTGGGTTTCATGATATCGAGTGCCTTGGGAGGTTTGTCGATAGTGTCGATATCGTGACTTTTGAGAATGAAAACATCTCTCAGTTTACGCTGGATGCCATTCCAGCCGAGCGTATTTCTCCGCCCGCTGTGTCCATATTGACTGCGCAGGACCGGCTCACGGAAAAGCAGTATCTGGAAAAATTGGGTATCGCTGTACCGGAGTATTGTGTCATTGGGTGCGAACAGGAACTGCTGGATGCTCTGCATGATAATCGAGAGCCCTTGATCGTGAAGACTCGTTATCAGGGTTACGATGGTCGTGGGCAGGCGCGTATCCATACAGTAGAAGATGTTCAAACTGCCTGGCTGGAGCTCGGCAATAACGATCTGATCGCTGAGGCCATGGTGAAGTTTAATCGAGAGGTTTCCGTGATTGCAGTGCGCAGCCATGGTGGGGAAGTGCGCTTTTATCCTGTTACTGAAAACCATCACCATCATGGTATTTTGATTGCTTCGGTGGTGCGCCGGAATGACCCCCTGCAGGCCAAAGCGGAAGACTATACACGCCGGTTAATGGAAGATCTGGATTATGTGGGCGTCCTCGGCCTCGAATTTTTTGATTATAACGGAGAGTTGCTGGCTAATGAGTTTGCGCCGCGTGTCCATAACTCCGGTCACTGGTCCATTGATGGTGCGGTATGCAGTCAGTTTGAAAATCATCTGAGGGCGATATGCGATCTGCCGCTCGGCGATACATCTGCGCTTGCGCCATGCGCCATGTGTAATATCATAGGCGAATATCCGGCTTTGCCTGATATACTCAAGCTGTCAGGTGCCCATTATCACCACTACCAGAAACAACCACGACCCGGCAGAAAGACAGGGCACATAACAGTTTGTGCGCATGATGACGAGGCAGTAAGCAAGATGGTTTCCCGCATTATGAAGATGTTCGGGCAAGGGTGATTTTGTCGCGGCAGGGTTGCCAATGCCTACCATGGTTTTATTCATATTTTTTGGTTTATTCGGAGAGTCGATGCTGGTTTTGATGTTCAGGTATGTGGGGTGTTGATGATTGCTTTGCTGTCCCTTGTTTCAATGTTATGCTCAGAGGCCCGGGAACGGGTTATTGGTCGTAACAGGCCATGAGGATGTTTTTCTTGTTATTGTCTTTTCGATGTGGCCGGCTATCCCGGTATGACTCTGGGTATCGGCAGTACCAAGCCTGTATTATATCATAGTCCAGCAGATTTTGAAGATTCTCCATATTTTCAAACGTGCGGCACCTGATTATTGTGGTGGCATCGAAACTGTCATTGATAGTCTGGCACAGGGGCAGGCCGCCTTGGGGCACGATGTTGAGGTTATTGCTACTACCGAGCAACTAGCCAATCAGATCAGTTTCAACGGATACACGGTCACCATGGCAAAGCAGTTGCTTTCTATCGGCCGAAATCCGTTTTCTGCGGGATTTCTGATGGAAGTGATTAGAAAGGCGCGCCGATCTGATGTGGTCCATGTCCATTTCCCCTATCCATTTGCGGATTTATGTGTGCTGCTATCGGGTTGTGATGCTCCGATTGTGGTGACTTATCATTCCGATATCGTTCACCAGAAATGGCTGCGTTTTCTTTACTGGCCGCTGATGAGACTGTTTTTTAGGAGGGCGGGTCGTCTTGTTGCGACCTCACCAAACTATCTTGCAACCAGTCCGGTGCTGGATACCTTCAGGGAGAAAGTGGATGTCGTGCCGCTCGGTATGCCTGATCAAAATCCGCCGGATCGGTTAAAACCCTTGCGCACAGTTAGAAGAAGGGATGTGCCACTAGAGCAGCCTTATTTTCTCTTTGTCGGTGAATTTCGATATTACAAGGGCCTGCATGTTCTGGTTAAAGCCGCATGTGATGTTTCGGCCCATATCGTCATGATCGGTAGTGGACCCCTTGAGCGTGAAGTTAAGGGCCAGGCCGAAAAGCTTGGTTTGCGAAATATCAGCTTTCTAGGGCGATTGTCGCATGAGGAAAAACTTCGATATTACGATAAGGCATTCGCTGTTGTCTTCCCCTCTCATTTGCGTTCTGAGGCTTTTGGTGTCACTTTGATTGAGGGAGCCATGTTTGGTTTGCCTCTCATATCCTGTGAAATTGGTACGGGTACCAGTTTTGTCAATATTGATAATGAAACAGGGCTGGTGTGCCCACCGGATGACCCGGCCGCACTTGCCAGTTGTATGAACAGGCTCGTCGCTGAACCTGATCTGGCCGAGGTCTTCGGAAAGCAGGCACGCAAACGGTTCGAGGCATTATTTACAGCCGGAAAAATGATAGCCGGATATAATGCAGTTTATGCCGCGCTGCTTGCGAATTGAGAAACAGGCTTCTCACGTGATTTGGCTTGAGTACTGGGAAGCACTGCAATGAGATTGCAAGTACAGATCAGATTGACTGTGAGAAAGTCTGTCACCGTCTTGAATCGCATAATTTCGGGCTTTATTTTTCCGATTAAATCCGTATAGTGTGCCTCCTGCTCTGGGCCGAGATCGTCTGGGGCTTCCTTGAATACTAATTTTAGAAGAGCGTGAAATGGTAGTGATACGACTGGCCCGCGGTGGGGCCAAGAGGCGTCCTTTTTATCATGTGGTGGTAACGGATAACCGCAACAAGCGCGATGGTCGTTATATTGAGCGTCTGGGTTTTTTCAATCCGATTGCCAACGGGCAGGATAAGCGTCTGGAGCTGAAGATGGACCGTATTGACCATTGGAAATCCCGTGGCGCAAAATTGTCTGACCGTGTGGCATCTCTGGTGAAGGAGCAGGCTAAAATGCCTGCAGCCTGACATTTCCATGGCAGAACCTGATTCTGCGGGCCGGATAGTAGTCGGCAGGATAAGCGGGGTATTTGGGGTTCGTGGACAGCTTAAGGTCTTTTCCTATACGAGACCTCCTGAAAACATATTTAACTACACGCCCTGGTGGCTAGGGTCAGGTAATCGCTGGCAGATTAGAAAGCCGGCCAGAGGACGACAAAGGCGCGGTAAAGGGCTTGTTATCAGTCTGGAAGATTGTGAAACCCGGGAGCAGGCGCTTGACCTGATTGGCTGGCAGGTGACGATATTGAGAGAACAACTGCCTGAAACCGCTGAAAATGAATTTTACTGGTCGGACCTGATTGGCCTGACTGTATGCACCTGTGCCGGGATTCGGCTTGGTGTGGTTGATCATCTGTTTGAAACAGGGTCTAATGATGTGCTTGTGGTTGAGGGTGACCGACAAAGGCTAATCCCGTATGTTCAGAAGCAGGTAGTGCGGCATGTGAATCTGGATGACGGTATGATTACTGTTGATTGGGATCCTGATTTTTAGAGTTGGTTATAAACAGTGGTTCGATGCTTTAATGTCATTACACTGTTTCCGGAAATGATTCGGGATGCCTGCTCCTATGGCATTATCGGCAGGGCAATAAAAAAGGGTTTGGTAAGCGTTGATTGCTGGACACCGCGCGATGATGCAGTCAATGCTCATCGCACTGTCGATGATCGGCCTTTTGGTGGCGGCCCCGGCATGGTGATGATGGCGGAGCCGTTGATCAGGACGCTGAATCGGATCAGGCTGAACAGAGGCAATTTGCGGTTAATTTATCTGTCGCCGCAGGGAAAGCCAATCACTCAGTCATTGCTCGGTGAGCAGAAAGATGATCTGATTTTGCTGTGCGGCAGATATGAAGGTATTGATGAACGTTTTCTGGAAAGTCAGGCCGATGAGGAGTGGTCGCTGGGTGATTTTGTGCTGAGCGGTGGCGAAATTGCCGCCATGGCTGTAATTGATGGCATAAGCCGGTTGATTCCGGGGGTGTTGGGTGACGGTCAGTCCGCGCAGAGAGACTCCTTTATGAGTGGATTACTGGACTGTCCTCACTATACCCGACCAGAGGTTTGGAGGGATATGGCGACACCCGAAGTGCTGATGAGTGGTCATCATCAATATATCGAACGCTGGCGCCTTAAACAGTCGCTGGGAAGAACCTGGCTGCGCCGGCCGGACCTGTTGGAAAACGGGCGCTTAACAGGCGAAGAACGATTGCTCTTGAATGAGTTTATTCATGAGCAAAATTAAACATGCTTTAATGGATACAACGGTATGCAACAATGAGTAACATTATCCAACAGCTCGAAGCCGAGCAAATGAAGTCTGACATCCCCGCTTTTGGTCCGGGTGATACAGTAGTCGTTGATGTGCGTGTAAAGGAAGGTGATCGCGAACGTCTTCAGGCTTATGAGGGGGTGGTTATCGCCAAAAGAAACCGCGGCCTGAATACATCATTTACAGTTCGCAAGATTTCTCATGGCGAAGGTGTAGAACGTGTGTTTCAGGCACATAGCCCCGCGATCGCAGCGATCAGGGTCAAGCGTCGCGGCGATGTGCGCCGGGCCAAGCTCTATTATCTGCGTCAGCGTACAGGCAAGGCGGCGCGGATTAAGGAAAAGCTGAAGAAAGCGACCAACAAGTGATGGCGGCAGCGAGCACCGGTCACTATTGGTCCGCATATGACTGAATACTCGGCCATTTTTGGTTCGCCTGTTACGACCATCGGAATTGTCGTTAAACAGGGAAAATTGACCGGTGTGGACTTTCTCTGCAAGGATGTATCGCCAAGGAAACCACGGGATGCCCTGTCACGGGAAGTTATTCGTCAGCTAAGGGCTTATTTTAAAGACCCTGCCTTTCGTTTTGACTTGCCGTTAAATGTACAGGGTACTGCTTTTCAGTGCGCTGTCTGGGACGCATTACGTGAAATCAAGGCAGGTGAGACTCAGCGTTATGGGGAGTTGGCAGCTCATTTGAATACGGGTGCCAGAGCGGTAGGTAATGCCTGCCGTTGGAATCCGCTTATCCTCATTATCCCCTGCCATCGTGTTGTATCCACCTCAGGTCTCGGTGGGTACGCCGGACATACGCAAGGCGAAGCACTGCGCCGAAAACGCTGGTTGCTCACGCATGAAAATGCCCGCATCTCTTGAAAAGCCCAAGTATATTCCCATATATGCGCCCATATTTTTTCACGAACGGACTGAAGGATGATAGATGAGCGCCACTGCTGAAAAAAAGACCCATGAATTTCAGGCTGAGGTGACCCAGCTGCTCAAGCTGATGGTCCACTCACTTTATTCGAATCAGGAAATCTTTCTGCGGGAACTGATATCAAACGCTTCGGATGCCTGCGACAAGCTGCGCTTTCAGGCACTTTCCGATGATTCTTTGCTGGGTGACGACCCTGATCTGAAAATTCGTATTGATTTTAATAAAAAGAAACTGACGATTACAGATAACGGTATTGGCATGAACGCTGAGCAGATTGTTGAACATCTGGGGACTATTGCCAAATCGGGTACAAAAGAATTTTTTCATAGCCTCACTGGAGATCAGGCCAAAGACTCACAGATGATCGGCCAGTTTGGTGTGGGTTTTTATTCTTCATTTATCGTGGCAGATAAGGTGACAGTTACCAGTCGTGCCGCAGGCGAATCGGCTGATCAGGCTGTCATCTGGGAATCAGATGGGCAGGGCAGTTACACATTGGAAGAAACCACCAAAGACACACGCGGCACGGAAATCACGTTACATTTGAACAAAGAGGCCGCCAAGGAATTTTTGGAAGAGTTTCGCATTCGTAACATCGTAAAAACCTACTCGGACCATATCGGCTTTCCAATTGAAATGAAGGCCAGCGAGGGTGATAACAAGGGCGAATGGCAAACCGTCAACAAAGTCTCAGCACTCTGGACCTTGCAGAAAAAAGACATCAGCAAGGAAGAATACAAGGAGTTTTACAAGCATATCGCACATGATTTTGAAGATCCTCAGGATTGGATTCATAACCATGTTGAGGGCAAACAATCCTATATCAGCCTGTTTTATATTCCGAAACGAGCTCCCTTTGACCTGATGGAGCGGGATAAACGCCATGGCATCAAGCTCTATGTCAAGCGTGTATTTATCATGGATGATGCTGAACATTTGATGCCGACATGGCTGCGTTTTGTCAGAGGTCTCGTTGATTCCGATGATCTGCCATTAAATGTATCGCGTGAAATTTTGCAGGGCAACAAGCTCATTGACACAATTCGTGCTGCCTCGGTTAAAAAGATTCTTGGTATGCTGGAAAGGATGGCCAAGAAAAACCCCCAGGAATATGCCGAGTTCTGGAAAAATTTTGGCCATGTCCTGAAAGAAGGGCCTGTTGAAGATTTCAAGAATCGCGATCAAATTCTGAGGCTGTTGCGATTCAGTTCCACCCATGAGGATAACGCGGTACCGACAGTCACGCTTGATGAATACGTCGAGCGTATGCAGGAAAAACAAGATAAAATTTATTATATTGCAGCGGAAAACTTCAATGCTGCGAAAAATAATCCGGCACTGGGTATATTTCGTGAGAAGGGCATTGAGGTGCTGCTGATGTATGAACGTGTTGACGAATGGATGATGTCGCATATCAGCGAGTTCGATGGTAAGCACTTCCAGTCTGCCACCAGTACAGAACTTGATCTGGGCGACCTTGCCGGTAAAGAAGAAAAGCAGGCCCAGGAGAAAGTTGAGGAGCAGCATAAAGGGTTGGTGGAACGTATGAAAGAAGTGCTCGGTGATGATGTTAATGAAGTCAAGGTTTCCAGCCGTTTAACCGATGCACCTTCCTGCATTGTTCAGGGTGCCTATGATATGAGCATGCACATGCAGAAGATACTGAAGACAGCCGGCCATGATATGCCTTCGGGTAAGCCGACTCTTGAGATCAATGTCGATCATGCTCTGGTGAAAAGGTTAAATAACGAAAAAGATGATGATCGTTTTGCCGACTGGGTACGCCTGTTGTTTGAACAGGCGGTATTGGCAGAGGGCGGTGAGCTTGGTGACCCCTATGCCTTTGTTGAGCGCCTCAATAAAATGCTTTCAGAACTCAGCAATGCCGGAGAATCCGGTCGTATTATCGTTGAATAGCCTATGGGCCTATCAGGGGGTATAGGTATCGGGCTGTGACCATGAAAAGGCATCAATGTTGAGCATGTATCCGCTATAAACTGCATGATATACCTTCTTCAACCGACGCTCTTACATCGTATTTCATCTTTTACATTTCTCCCGGTAATAGAGATAAGCTGATTGCGTTTGGAGGCCTGATGACCTGCTGCCAGACAGTTTGCCGGAGCACCTCCCAAGAAGCTCAGAGCGGATTTTCCTCTAACCAGGCAATGACGTTTTCAGCATTTTTATCAGGCGGAAATACAGGGTAAAAAACCTTAACAATGTGACCTTCTCGAATGATTAGCGTTGCACGTTTATAGAAACCCACTCCATTTATCTGTACTTCCAATAATGGAAGATTTAATGCCTCTTTGATCTGGAGATCGCTGTCACTAATCAGTGGAAATGATAGATGTAGCCTTGCTACTTCGCTTCCCAGATACGATATATCCTGGGTGGCAAGGCCAAATACACTGGCACCAAGGGCTAAAAGTTCGGACTGATGATCGCGGAAAGCACAGCCCTGAGGGGAACAGCCGCGTGCTCCCGGAATGGCATCCCAACCCTCCGGGTCAACGCTGTCGGCTGAGGATCTGGGGTAGATATAAACTACGGTTGTCCCTGACAGTTTTGCTAAAACAATAGGACCTTCGGTTGTCTCAAGCGAAAGCGAGGGAAGGCGCATTCCCTCAAGATGATCACAGGCACCATCGTCCTCTGGTATGGGTAAATTATCCGGAAGAATTTGTTCATTCATAATATATTTCCAGTGTGCAGCTCAAAATAAAGAATTAATGGTATTACTTTAATCCTGATGGCCAGAATCACTGTAGTCAGTGAAGAGCAATGGAGTTTATATCTGATGGCAGCACCTTGTTAGCTGCTTTTAACTCCTTGACATGCTCTGGTGCTTCTCCCTGTATCTTTGATGCCTCCTCAACAAGGATGTCCTCATATTCAGCCATTTCTCCACAGGGGGCGATTGAAGGACGTGAATCCTGCGAATGCGTTTGTTAGCGCTTCACATCATTGACTGCCACAAACAGTCCGAGACCAATCAGTACGGAACCTGATGTAAAGCTGACAAACCTTGCTGAGTTTAGCTTGTTTAATAAAACACGAGCACCAAGGGCAGCCATTAAATCGGCAGTCCCATTGAGCACCACACAAATGACACCATAGATGATAAACTGTTGAACGACTGAGTTTTCGACATTGACGAATTGGGGAATAAAAGCCAGAAAAAACAGCGCTGTTTTTACATTGAGTGCTTCAACCGTAAACCCCTGCCAGAATAATTTTAATTTTCCGGCAGGTTGCAGATTTTCTGAAACTCTCAATGATTTATGAGCCAGAAAAAGACGTATGCCAAGGTAGATGAGATAACAGGCACCGGCATAGCGGATGACACTAAAAAGAAATGCCGACTCAGAGATAATTACAGATAGACCGAGAGCTGCTGCGACCACATGCACCAGACCACCAGTAGCTGTTCCAAAAGCCGAGTTTATGCCGGCCTCTTTTCCTTCCGCCGCTGTTCTGGCAACAACATAGGTAATGCTGGCACCAGGCGTAAAAGCTAAAACCAGGGCCGCTATAAAAAACAGTGAAAACTCTGGTGAAGTAAAATCAATGATTGTCATTTCTGTTTTGTGCTAACAACCAAACTGTGCGCATAAACCAAGCACAGCATGGTTTGTATCCGAACGCATGCCCTGCTAGCTGTTTGGGGGCAGATAAGATGTGTATTTTTCACGAACTGCCGTGGGAACGCTGCCAGAGTCTATTAGACCAAGCAAGGTTTTGAAATTTGTAAGATATGATCCGCCATCGTGTATTCGACGGCCCAGTTTATTACTGTTCTCATCAGCCGATTGGAGTAATAGAAAAATCTCTCTGGGCGAAAAGCTTTGGATCATCTTGTCATAGTAGCCTACTGCTGCACGTGAAACTCCATAACCATTACCGATTCTGCAGCAGGCAATTGTTTGTACATATTCTTCCTTAACAGTCTCAGGAGTTGCGCCTTGCTGAGAGAGTTCCAGTAATCGCTCCGCAAAGGCGGGTTCGTTATAAAAATTATTCATCCCATTGTGGACATTCCATAATGTTTGGACGGCACGAGAGAATAATGTATGTTGCTCCGATTCATCCAATAAGCTGACTAAACCCAGCTCTTCGAAAAACTGCAAGGAAGCAGTGCGTTTATCTTGCAGGCCTTTTGCTCCATATTCAGAATGATTGTTAATCAATTCTGAACGCATTGAGGCGGTTAGCTCTTCTGTTAATCCTTCGCATATGTCAAGTGAATTTAAACGAGATGGCTCTGGGGCGTTTGGGTCGCAGTAGAAGCCATGTGCCATCGTTATAAGCATTTGTCTTTGGGTGCTATGTGTCTGAAGCAAGCGATCACGCCATATATTGAGCTGTTCTGCATTGAAGCGATCACCCTTGATGGCAGATATGAAATCACTAATATTGACGCCTCTTGGTGAGGAGTCGGCATCAGCCAGTGCATAACGAACACAACTATTTAAGAATGCAATGAATTGTCTATCATTAACCTTGCCCAATGTGGGATGGGCTGCTGAGAAATTATTTCTCATGTTTCTACAGTGGTCGAGAAAGAAAAAGCCACCTTCATCAACAATGTTTAGTTTTAAACATAACTCAAGTAGTTGGCTGTCTTGCATCTCTGATAAGTGCTTTTCTTCGAAATCCTTTTGGAGTGTCTGTGCGACTACTGGCAGGCCAAATATTCTTATTTTTTCGCGCAAATGAAGAATTGACGCATTCCATACATAATTGATAGCCGCATCAAACAATCCCGTGCTTACCGCTACACACATACGAGCAACCGGCTCATTTCTTAACTGCGCAGGAATTTCCTTTAGCTCTCTTGGGAGGTTTTGCCAGGCATGTTGAATCTCTTCATTGTCAGCCAATGCCTCCCGTGGTATATCAAGCGCCTGGGTCAACTGAGTGATAGCTGGCAATACTGTATCTTGCAGCGCGGGGAGATTTGGTTCTTCTTTTGCGATTAAGTCATTCATATTTAGAACCTTTCTAAAAATTGCTTAAGCAGGATAGTGGTAGCGAGTTGAACAAAGCCCAGGAAATTAGCGGCGTAGTATTTCCATTGTATAAGGATGCACCTTTGCCATTATATTCAGTCAAAAAAGCATCCAAACTGTTACTCATCATCAGTAAATAAACGAATGGGGGACTATTTATCCTCGTGATGCCTGATACGATTTTCATACAGCCTGCTTTCTACCGCCCACATTGCATCATAATAGTCTGAGAGTGGATTTTCTTTACAATATTTTTCAATGAATCCCATGACTCCTTCCTGATCAGTGTTGCCTGTTATTCTATAGGTGTCATTTCGATAGCTGTTTACACCTGTAAAATAGCCATAAGTATAATATAAATAATAATTCCACTGAATCCAATTGCTCTCATTATTTCCTTTTGCTACCGCATTATTGAATTTTCCACATGATTCAGCGCCAGATGCATGAATGTTAAAATTGCCTTCAGAGTCTGCTGCCCATGCGAAGTTTGTGAAAGATGAAATGATAATTATTAAAGAATAAATGACGTTTTTCATTGTTTTATTTCCTTAAGTGTATAATATAAATTTCAATCTGAGAGTTGTGCCCTGATAAAATCATTAGCTGTTTTATAGGCAGCAACTCCAGAATGGCCTCTTGTATTTCCACGATGTTCCATATTACTTTCCTCCTTTATCTAACGCTTTGCTCAGCAAGTCAATTCCTGATCGAGGAACTTTGAATTCATTTTTATCTTTCTTGACTCTAAACTGCCCTCTTTTGGGGAGTTTTATTGTTATACTGCTCATATCATTGCCCAGTCCCTTTAATTTTTCCTCATTTATTAAGCATACTGGAATGTTATTTTCATTAAATTCCTTTGACGCGCAAACTAATGCTATATGTACTTTTTTTCCATCCCATATCTGTTGCCTTTGATTTTCAGAAAATTGAAAGGTCCATGAGTTTCCGCCGCCATTCCGACGAAATTTTTTCCGTTTTTGACTAAACGTGATGAACAAGTCAATTTCGTCATTCAGGGTATAGGTTGACCATTTTTCCTTTGGCTGAGTTTCTATCATCCTTAAAGTGACAGGCCTGTTTGATCTGAGCAGCTTAACGAGGACGCCGCCATGAAATAGCTCAAACATTCGTATGGACATAATTACCTCCCGTGTATTATCGAGGTCCTGATAGATTTGCCAACCTACCACAAAATCCGGATCAATAATACAACTTTGTGCCAAAGCTACCCCAGCCCTTTCCGGCATTAAAGTATATTCATATCATTGATTTGATATGTTGCCTGAATCCCGGAAAGCCAAACGATGAAATCTCCCCTGCCATCGGATCGGCCTTACCCTCCGGGTATGGATTCAATCCTGAAAGAACCGCCCGGCCAACACTCTGGACACACAGATTTTTGCCACTCAATTCAAAAGTCTCATCGGGGCAGTTGTTGTAGAAAATCTGCTAACGAATGATTTACAGGCCATATCAAGAGAGACTGGATAATCGTCCATTTCGTGATATGGATTAAGGTAGGTCAAATGTCTGTTGCGGTGCCCTGTCAGGTTTATGTTTTCTCGATGAGGAACATAAATTCCTTGTTACCTTCTTCGGCATCTCGAAGCCACTCATTAGTCCATTTCATACCGGCCATTACGTTCTTCTTGTACTCAAGTTCGACAGCATCAAGAATTGTTCCATGACGCGAAAGGACATCGTTGAGTTCAGTGGCTGTGGCCCTGCCGCCTGAGCTGTAGGAGAGAATGATCCAATTTGCCTTGACCGAGGAAAGCAGGCGATCAATCGCCTCAACTGCGAGGAATCGCCCGCCCTCACTCTTGCGAAACTCTTCAAATATTGAACCCGCGATTCGATCCGATGTGTCTGTTCTTCGAAGGGCCTTCCCGGAAATATCCGGCTTGTCATTCAGAATGACTGTTGTCCAAAGATGATAGTAAGACGCATATCTAACACGCGATGGAGGCATCTTCTCATTGTTCGATCCATAAGGAGGATCTAAATACGCCAGATCAGTTTCAACTAAATCGCACAACTCAAAAACATCCCGACGATAAACCTGATGATTCCCTTTGCCGGAGCAAATCTGCGGAACCTTCAGATTGAGGTCTTTGTATGATCGAGAAGACCATTTCTTCAGATAAGATACAAAATGTCCAAGCGTGCTATCAACCTGATCCAGCGCCAGAATAAGGCTTGTTAGCGCAACGGCTTTTTCGTCAGGGCTTAGCTTAAGCCGATCTATTTCCTCTCGAATCCCATCCAGTTTTCTGGTGTTATGTACCTGCCAGGGTTTTTTCAGTCCGTCGGTATGAACGGCACTCCCACCATTGGGCAGAGCCCCATAGTGTTCAGTGAACCAGCCATCTATCGGCTCTACCGCATTAAGGTGATCGATGATCGTCTGGTAATGTTTGTGGTTTTCCTTCCCTCTTAAGTAGCAATTAGCGAATGTTTTAGACCAAATCGCTCTGTCGTTGCACACCACATCATAGCCCATTTGGGCAAAGGCTTGAGATACACGAGTAGTTCCAGCGAATGCATCGGTTACAGTTCTGGCGGGGACTCTTTTGGCGAGAGAGAGAATCTGCGGAAGAAGCTTTAGCTTCGACCCGGCGTACTTTATCCCCTCTGTCGGTGGAGCTTGCGTTATTGAATCTTCGAACAATGGCAGCGCATACACCATCACTTAATCCCCGATGAAGCCTTTAGCTTTTCGATATCTTCCTTGACCCTGTCAAGCGCTTCCTTGTGACCAGACGCTGATGATACGAGAGCATGAGAAAAAAGTTTCACCAATACTTTGTTGTGCGAATAATCTATCCACCCGCCTGTCACACTATCGAAATACTGCAAGCCGTTCTTCGTATGGGTCCAGAGTCCCCTCTGCAGCGCATTAGCTGCTGCATCCCCATAACGCACTTCACAAATGTACTCATCATTTTTATTGTAAAAGCGATACGCCGGATGCTTTCGATGGCCTTTACCTTCGATTCGTTTGATTTTATGTGCCTCTTGAGTCGCGCGACTGTAGTCGAATACCATAATGTTACAGCGTTGATTTTTTTCGTCGTAAATCAGAGGCAGCACGTTGATCTCATGGAACTCTGAGAATGCCGGGTCACTTAAAACACGCTGGATGGCATCGTGCCCCTCAACCCTTTGGCCTTCTTGTGATGGCCTTGGAAACATTCGAAATGATTTATCAGTTGAAAGCTGTAAAGGACCATCCCCATAAGCCTTAAGGCTGACAGGAAACTCAACCTTCGTAATCTCGTTGATGATTTTTATATCTTCTTCTTTTGATTTTGCACGATAGAGGTCTTTCCCGACATGCACTGACTTAAAGTCATACATGTATTGATTTATAAATTCGGCAATTGCAATCTCGGCAAGATCTCCATGGGTCTTGTTGCCAATGAGCCTCATTGTGAAGATGTTGCTCAGGGTGATCGTTATTAGATCGCGATGTTTCGAGGCCAGAAGCGTTTTGTGAAGTCCAGGTAAGGGTCTTGATTGCTCATATGTTAATGACAGGCTGTCCTTCGAGTATGCCTAACT
Source organism: Gammaproteobacteria bacterium (assembly GCA_022825085.1). Taxonomy (GTDB): domain Bacteria; phylum Pseudomonadota; class Gammaproteobacteria; order JAJDYQ01; family JAJDYQ01; genus JAJDYQ01. The sequence continues at coordinate 5,560 of JAJDYQ010000058.1, read as the reverse complement.
ATTACAGGCCCCCAGCCTAACACAAAATACGGATCAATAACACAGCTTTATGTCAAAGCTACTTCAGCCCTTCCCAACATTAAAATGTATTCATATCATTGATTTAATGATGTTTTTTGTGTTGCCAAATCCCGAAAAACCAAAAGATGAAACCTCTCCTGCCAAAAGCTCTTGCGATGATGAGCCTCTTCATATGCTGGGATCCCGCTTGCGGGACATGATAATTATGATCAGGAAGAAGATGCCTTGATAGATGTTTCAGTATTGGCAAAGTCTGAGTTAATCTATACAACCGGCTCAGCGTTTATAGATGCGATCAGATATTTTAATCCAGAGGCTAAAATTGTATCACTGGATGGAAGAACAATAGGGAGGGGGAAAAACAATCTGCCGATTCCCAAACCGGATTTGTTGAAAAAATTGTCTTTGCCTGAGTGAAAATTGTATAATTGCCGGTAAGGTGCCTGTTTTGTCGCATCAGGATTTTGCGATTTCTTCTCTGAATTTAAGAGGCTATTCTGTGACCTGGGCAACAATGTATCCAGAGACCACATTTCGGAATGGGGTGCTCCTGTATTATCGGAAACCTCTGAATTTCTCGGAATCTTTCTGGCGTATGGGAAACACATGAATCCCCAAATATAAACAATGCACATCCACGGTTTTCTATTGATATTCATGCTGGCAATCTGTTGTCAGACGTTACTCGCTGAGGATCAAACTGTCCCGGTTAATGAGTCTGCTCAGTCAACAGCTGCCGATGCTCAGAGCTTTCAGAGTGTTGCCGAACTGGCGCGGCATATTGAAGACAGGATTGCAGTTTACTTTATTGAAATCGAGACTGCTATTCAGGATTCTGAGCTACAGGCTGCACTGGTTGTGGCAGATACCAATGTACTTCCTGCTTTGGAAAGCCAGCTTAAGGAGCTGCTCTCTGACAGTATCAGGGTAAGGCTTTATCCCGTTGGATTAGAGGAAGTTGACAGTCAATCAGCTCCTGCCTGTGGTTTTGCCTGTATCAGTATTGCTACCAGTTCATACGAGGCACCTCCTTTGGCAGAAGCACTGCTCTATAATACATCGGATGCCAATATTACTCTGGCGCGTGCCATTTTCAGTGAATCCGGGCAAGCCATTGGCGTGGTAGTCGTCCACTATCCCTATGAGCTGATCACAGAATCAGTTCGGCGGCTCAGGGATATTGGTCTCTACGCCCAGTTTCAACAGTCAGTATCAGACAGAAGTACAGTTATTCAGGAGCATGGCAATGCCCAGGTTAAAGAGGGGCCGGCTACAGAGATCATTCACATCAAGGGTACAAGGTGGAATATTGCTGTCTGGACACCCGGTGGGGTAGAGGTGGAAGAATACGAGCAGTCTTCAACCGGCTGGTTTAAGATAATTTCTGGAATCATTATATTGATTGTCGGCATTGTTCTCTTATACAAAAAGAGGCATCTTGTTTTGCCTCAAAAGTTTGTGGTACCTGTAACCGAAAAACCGGTTGATGTGTCTGCTTCCGAAGAAAGCACGACGCTTATTATGGGTGGCGGTGCAACCGAAGTCGATATCAGCCAATACCTGAAAAACAACAACGCAAACACCAGTAAGCCAAGGTAGTCATGTCGCTGGTCCCAGAAAAAGCCTTGAACATCGCCAGAGTGCTGGCCGAAGCTTTGCCGTATATACGCCGTTTCCAGGATAAAACAGTTATCATTAAGTATGGCGGCAGTGCCATGATTGATGAAAAACTGAAAAGCAGCTTTGCCCGTGACATAGTTTTAATGAAACTGGTTGGCATCAATCCGGTTGTAGTTCACGGTGGTGGCCCACAAATTGGTGAGCTGCTTAAACGCATCGGAAAAGAAAGTGAGTTCATCAATGGTATGCGTGTTACCGACCGTGAGACTATGGATGTTGTGGAAATGGTTCTGGGTGGTTTGGTCAACAAACACATCGTGAGTCTCATTAATGGCCACGGTGGAAAAGCAGTTGGTCTGACTGGAAAGGATGGCAGTCTGATTCAAGCTCGCAAAATGAAAATGGCCAGAAATAATCAAGCTGCTGATGCGCAGGAAATTATTGATATCGGCCATGTTGGTGAGGTCGAGAAGGTTGACGCCGGCATTATTAATATGTTGACCCATGGAGATTTTATCCCGGTTGTGGCACCGATTGGCACTGGCAAAGACGGACATTCATATAACATTAATGCTGATTTAGTGGCCGGCAAAATTGCCGAGATACTAAAAGCCGAAAAACTCATCCTGCTAACCAATACGCCAGGTATTCTTAATGCCGATGGTAGCCTGCTATCGGGTTTAACATCTTCAGATGTAAAGCAACTTATGGCCGATGGTATTATACATGGTGGTATGTTGCCAAAAGCTCAATGTGCGTTGGATGCGGTTACTGCAGGTGTTGCGACATCGCATATCATTGATGGCCGTATTGAACATGCGGTAATGCTTGAATTATTTACAGATGAGGGTGTTGGCAGCCTGATAAGGGCATCATAATATACTGTTGATGCAACATCATGGTCATGCAGCCTGAGGCTCGCGGAGTTTGTCCATAAAGACGGTGGCTTCCATCGATGATTCTGCTGTATTGCGCAACCAGATTTATTTTATTTAACTGGCATTTTATTTTTTATGTTATATAATGCTTGCTGAAATCCCACCTTATTGGAGTTAATTATGGCAGCAAAAAAAATATCACGCAAGAAAAAGCTCAGCAGAGCTCGTTCGACCCCTGGAAGACGGAAAGTGGCGATGAAGCAGCAACTTGCTCTTAAGAAGAAAAGGAGAGTGGCTGCTGGAAAGAAGACTTCTGCGAAAAAAACCGTTCAGAAGAAAACTCCTGTTAAGAGAATGACGAAAAAGAAAACTTCTACCAAAAAGGCTGCCAGTAAAAAAGCTTCTGCCAAGAAAGTTGCCCGGAAGAAGACTTCTGCAAAGAAAACTACCAGAAAGAAAGCTTCTGCCAAAAAGGTCGCCAGCAAGAAGGCCTCTGCTAAAAAAGTTGCTCGGAAGAAGGCTTCTGCAAAGAAAACTACCAGAAAGAAAGCTTCTGCTAGAAAGGTCGCCAGCAAGAAGGCCTCTTCTAAGAAGGTTGCCCGGAAGAAGACTTCTGCAAAGAAAACTACCAGAAAGAAAGCTTCTGCCAAAAAGGTCGCCAGCAAGAAGGCTTCTTCTAAGAAGGTTGCCCGGAAGAAGACTTCTGCAAAGAAAGCCACCAGGAAGAAAACTTCCGCCAAAAAGGCTGCCAGCAAGAAGGCTTCCGCCAAGAAAGTTGCTCGGAAGAAGGCTTCTGCAAAGAAAGCCACCAGGAAGAAAAGGACGAGAAGATAATTATTGGCTTTGCGTCAAAAGGCCCGCATATGCGGGCCTTTGTTCTTAAAACAAAGCTCTATTAGAAAATAACTAACTGGCAAGAAATAATTGATAGGCTGGATTATTCGTCTCTTCGCCAAATCGGTATCCCAGTCCGTCAAGAAAGTTCTGAAAATCCTGATGTTCTTCATCCGGCACCTGAAAGCCACACAATACCCGGCCATAATCTGATCCATGGTTGCGGTAATGGAACAGGCTGATATTCCATTTGCCACCGAGCAAAGATAAAAATCGTAATAAGGCTCCAGGTCTTTCAGGAAACTCAAAGCGAAATAGACATTCATTTTGTATGCCGGGTGATCGTCCTCCGACCATGTAACGTATATGTAGCTTGGCCAGCTCATCATCAGACAGGTCAACAACCGGGAAACCTTTTTTCTCCAGCATCTCATTGATGTGCCGCCTTTCTTCCAGACCTTCTTTCAGTTGAATGCCGGCAAATACATGAGCACTATCCTGATCTGAATAACGATAGTTAAATTCAGTAATACCTCTATTTCCTATCAGATGGCAGAACTCATGGAAGCTGCCGGGTCGCTCCGGGATTGTAACGGCATATAATCCTTCTTTATGCTCACCAACTTCCGCTCGCTCAGCAACATGGCGCAACCGGTCGAAGTTCATGTTGGCACCGGAATTAACAACAACATATAGCTGGTTGCTCACCATTTCACGTTCTATAAATTTCTTAAGCCCTGCCAAAGCCACCGCACCGGCAGGTTCGGAAATAGAGCGAGTTTCATCGTAGATATCCTTGATGGCGGCGCAGATTTCATCTGTGCTGACGAGAACGACTTCATCCACAAGCTCGCAGGCGAGCTTAAATGTATTTTCACCGACCTGCCTGACCGCAACACCATCAGCAAATATACCGATCTGAGGCAGTGCCACACGCTTATTTGTACGCAGCGCCTCATACATTGACGGTGCATCATCCGGCTCAACTCCAATAATTCTGACTTCGCGATGGTAGTGTTTCACCCAGGCTGCCATGCCGGCGAGCAGACCACCACCACCTACAGGAATAAATATGGCATCCGGCAGGTTATCCAGTTGCTCCAGAATCTCACGTGCTACGGTGCCTTGGCCAGCAATGACATCCTCGTCATCATACGGGTGAATATAAATGGCCCCTGTCTCCGCAGATAATTCGTAAGCATATGCAGACGCATCATCATAGGTATTGCCATGCAGAATGACTTTTCCACCCAAACGTTTAACGGCATTAATCTTGATTTCAGGTGTTGTCTTGGGCATGACGATAGTGGCATCAATACCCAGCCGGTTGGCAGATGAAGCAACCCCTTGTGCATGGTTGCCTGCTGATGCGCCAATAATGCCTTTGTCCATCTCCTTCTGAGTCAATCCGGATATCTTGTTATAGGCACCGCGAATTTTGAATGAAAAAATATCCTGCTGATCCTCTCGCTTGATATATATGCAGTTGGAAAAACGCAAAGACATCTGCGTCATATATTCGAGGGGCGTGTTTATCGCTACATCATAGACGCGGGCTTGTTGTATTTTATTGATCAGAGATTGCAGATTCATGTGAAATTTTTGCGCACGCCACTGTTCGATAAAGGGATTGCACAGGGTATCATTGCTGCTTTTGAATAAAAAGGAAAAGTCTGATGTCGTTAGAGTCACACAAAAAGCTTGCCGCAGAAGCCGCCATGGAATACGTTCAGGCAGGCGAAATTATCGGCGTGGGCACAGGTTCAACCGTGAATCACTTTATCAACCTGCTGGCAGGTGTAAAAAGCAGGATCGATGGTGCCGTATCAAGCTCAATTGAGTCAAGCAGATATATGAAGGCTCATGGAATCAAGGTGTATGACCTCAATGAAGTAAATGGCATGCCGGTGTACATCGATGGAGCTGACGAATCTACCCATAACCTCCATCTCATCAAGGGAGGTGGCGGTGCACTTACTCGAGAAAAAATAGTTGCGGCCACCAGTGAAAAATTTATCTGTATCGCCGATGATTCAAAGCTCGTAAACCGCCTGGGTAAATTTCCATTGCCGGTAGAGGTTATCCCGATGGCCAGAAGCATGGTTGCGCGAAAGCTTATGAAATATGGTGGTCAGCCTGTGTTGCGCGAGGGCTTTATTACGGATAACGGGTGTGAAATTCTCGACATACAGTGCCTTGACATCGTT
>JAJDYQ010000089.1 GCA_022825085.1 Gammaproteobacteria bacterium | reverse complement strand
TTCAGGTTGATAAGAATCGGGTTGTTTGCCATACCCTGATTGCCGTGCAGTCTGGCAATCTCACCAGACAGACGTGCGCCGATTGAGCGATTGTTATTCTTGACCGTGTAGGAGAATTCGCCGCCTGAGCAGGATTCAATGGCTGCTTTGGTATCTCCCACCATCTTTTCTGCCAGTTCGCCCTTGTCGAAGGGCTTGTTATTGGGTTCAATGCAATAGCGTGGCTGCGCTGGATCAATGCCGCAGTCAGACAGTAATGGGGAAAGGTCCAGCCGGGATTGTTTGGCAGTATCACCTTTCAGCATCTCCAGTAAATCGGTGCGGCCAATGAGGTCGGTCAATCTGGTTACGCCCAGCTTCGCCATATATTCCCGTACATCTCGTGCTATAAAACGGAAGTAGTTAATAACTTTCTGCGGGGCATTCGGTTTAAAGTGTAGTTCACGAAGAACATTATTCTGAGTTGCTACGCCGGTAGCGCAGTTATTCAGGTGACAGATGCGCAGGTACTTACAGCCCATCACGATCATGGGCATGGTGCCGAATCCAAAGGTTTCAGCTCCCAGAATGGCGGCTTTGATGACATCCAGTCCGGTCTTCAGTCCACCATCGGCCTGCAAGCGAACCTTGTCACGCAGGTTATTAGCGCGCAATACCTGATTGGCCTCGGTCAGTCCCAGCTCCCAGGGTGAACCGGCATAACGTACACTGGTCAATGGTGAAGCACCGGTACCACCGTCATAACCGGAAATGGTAATAAGATCGGCGTAAGCCTTGGCAACACCAGCGGCAATTGTGCCGACACCGGCCTCAGCAACCAGCTTGACTGATACCAGTGCTTCCGGGTTGACCTGTTTGAGATCAAAGATAAGCTGTGCCAGATCTTCAATGGAATAAATATCGTGGTGCGGCGGCGGCGAAATCAGCGCGACACCTGGCGTGGAGTATCGTAGTGTGGCAATCATTTCATTAACTTTATGCCCTGGTAGCTGACCACCTTCGCCTGGTTTGGCGCCCTGTGCGATCTTGATTTGTAAAACTTCCGCATTGACCAGATAGTGGGGCGTTACGCCGAATCGGCCGGATGCTACCTGTTTGATTTTGGACTGTCTGATAGTGCCATAGCGCTCTACGGCCTCGCCGCCCTCTCCAGAATTGGAGCGGCCGCCTATGGTGTTCATGGCTTCGGCCAGTGATTCATGGGCCTCTGGAGACAACGCACCGAGAGACATGCCGGCGGTGTCGAAACGCAGCATGATGTCTTCGATAGATTCTACTTCTTCAACAGGAATCGGAGTCGTATTTTCACGCAGTTTCATCATATCCCTCATCGCTGCCGTGGGACGATGATTGACGATACGGGCAAACTCCCGGTAGTCATTGTAATCATTGGTTTGGACGGCTTTGTGGATGGCGTGAACGACATCCGGGTTAAAGGCATGGTATTCACCACCGTCAACGTATTTCAACAGGCCGCCCTGCTCGCGATCTTTACGGGGATTCCATGCCAACCTACCCAGTGTCTGCTGGTCTTTATGCAGGTCCACAAAGTGACTGCCCTGAATACGGCATGTTGTATTGGTGAAGCAAAGATCAACGACCTCATTATGCAGGCCGACTATTTCAAACATCTGTGAACCACGATAACTGGCAATTGTGGAAATGCCCATCTTCGAGGTAATTTTCCTCAGCCCCTTGTTAAGGCCACTGATGTAATGTCTGCCTAGCGAGGCAATATCCACACCTGTAATCTCACCTGTGCGGATCATGTCACGCAGGCATTCAAAGGCGAGGTATGGGTAAACTGCTGTCGCGCCATAACCGATCAGGCAGGCAAAATGGTGCGGATCGCGTGCTGTTGCAGTTTCGACAATAATGTTGGCGTTACAACGCAGACCTCTGTTGATCAGATGGTGGTGGACGGCACCGACGGCAAGTAACGCATGTACCGGCTGCTTGTCTCTGCTGATATTTCTGTCTGACAGAATGACCATGACTGTGCCGCTGGCAACCGCTGTTTCAGCCTGTTGACAGATTGAGCGGATAGCATTCTCCAGACTGGTCGCTGAGTCATGGTTCAGATCAATATGAATGTGGTCATACTCCGGCCCCTGCAAGCCCTCAATCTGTTGGAATTTGTCGCGGGAAAGCACAGGCGAGCTGATGGTCAGGCGTCTGGCATGCTCTGGTGTTTCCTCGAACAGGTTGCGTTCCCGTCCCAGGCAGGTTTCCAGAGACATGACGATATTTTCTCGCAGTGGATCAATCGGTGGATTGGTTACCTGGGCAAACTGTTGACGGAAGTAGTCATACAGGGACCGTACCCTGCCGGATAGAACCGGCAGCGGTGTATCATCGCCCATGGAACCTACTGCTTCCTGACCTGACTCGGCCAGTACACGGATGACTTGATCGCGCTCTTCGAACGTTAGCTGGAATAGCTTTTCATAAATCGGATAGTCATTGACTTCCGAAAAATTGCCGGGGTTATCATCGTTATCATTCAGATCACACAGATTGCGCAGCCCGGTCGATAACCATTTTCCGTAAGGTTGGCGCGACTTCAGGTCATTGTCTATATCTTCCGGCATTAGCAGCCTGCCGGTATTGGTGTCTGCTGCCAGCATCTGACCAGGCATGAGACGACCTTTGCAAACAACATCGTCACTGGAATAGTCATGTACACCAGTTTCAGTGGCCAGTGTCACCACACGGCCCTGCTCATTATTTTCGGTAACTGTGTAGCGTGCAGGCCGCAGGCCGTTACGGTCCATGGTACAAACTGCATACCGGCCATCGGTAAATGCGATACCTGCTGGTCCATCCCAGGGCTCCATGTGCATGGAGTTAAATTCATAAAATGCGCGAAGCTCCGGGTCCATGTGCTTGATATTCTGCCATGCAGGAGGGACAAGCAAACGCATGGCCCGGAACAGGTCTATGCCGCCGATAACCATGACTTCCAGCATATTATCCAGACTCATGGAGTCAGAACCGGATGTGCCTACGAGTGGACGAACCCGGTCCATATCGGGGATCATGTCGGTATGGAACACGTGGCTGCGCGCTCTTGCCCAGTTACGGTTACCCTGTACGGTGTTAATTTCTCCATTATGTGCCAGATAACGGAAGGGGTGTGCCAGACGCCATTGTGGCAGGGTGTTGGTAGAGAAGCGCTGGTGAAAAATCGCCAGTTTGGCTTCCATGCGCTTATCGGCGATATCACTATAGAAAATCGGTAAATAAGCGGGCATGACCAGACCTTTATAGGATAGTACGCGGGTTGACAGAGAGGATATGTAAAACATCTCATCATCTGTCAGCATTTTTTCTGTCTGGCGGCGAGCGATATACAGGCACCGTTCGAGATCGGCTTCGGAGCGACCATCCGGGCAGTTCACAAATACCTGTTCAATACGGGGTAGCGAGGAGTTGGCCTGCTCACCAAGAACCGAGGTATTGATGGGTACAACGCGCCAGCCGGCTATCTCAAATTCCTGTTCTATCAGGTATTTTTCCAGGATGCCCCGTGCTGAATCAGCCTTGTCCTCGGCGGTGCTTAGAAAAACCATCCCTGCTGCATATTGATCTGTCAGCCGGATGCCAATTTCGCTGCATATGGCACGCAGGAAGGCATCAGGTTTGCTGATTAAAAGACCGCAACCATCACCGGATTTACCGTCAGCCGCAACCGCGCCGCGGTGAGTCAGTCTTTCCAGTGAGGTAATGGCGGTCGATACCAGCCAGTGCGAGGGTCTGCCGTCCATTTGGGCAATAAGACCCCAGCCGCAGCTGTCGTGCTCAAATTCGGGGCGATAAAGCCCGCTTTCTGCCAGTTTTTTGAGGGTATCCATAGACCTAATTCCGGTGGGGAACCGCAGCAATTCATCAGGGTGTCCGCCCTGACAAACATTCCTGCTGTGCCATTATGTCCGGGGCGGTCGGCTACTATAGCAGTTTAATCAAGCTATATCCAGTGTCCGGCGCAGGGTTTCCGGGGGATAGTCTCCCGTAACAATAGCATTGCCGACAGATTGCAACAGTACCAGACGAATGACACCGTTATGGACTTTTTTATCCAACCGCATATTCGTCAGCATATCGTCGGCGGATAATTTATCAGGTCTGGATGTTGGCAGCCCGACCCTGGAAATCAGATTGACGACACGCTTTACATCAGGCTCACTGATCCAGCCTAGAATCGCGGAATGTTGGACAGCCAGACATATCCCGGCACCAACGGCTTCACCATGCAGCCAGACGCCGTAACCCATGCCTGTTTCGATGGCATGGCCGTAGGTATGACCGAGATTAAGAAGGGCACGTTGACCTGATTCCAGTTCATCGGCGGTGACCACCTCGGCCTTGTTTATGCACGAACGCTGGATTGCTTCAGCAAGATGAGCCGGATCACGCTGCATGATCTGTTCGACATGCGCTTCAAGCCACCCCAGGAATTTATCATCACGGATCAGGCCGTATTTGATGACCTCGGCCATGCCGGCACTGAGTTGGCGATCATCCAGTGTGTTGAGGGTGTTGGTATCGGCAATAACCGCCCTGGGCTGATAGAAGGCACCAATCATGTTTTTGCCGAGAGAGTGATTGACGCCGGTTTTGCCTCCTACCGAGGAATCAACCTGTGCCAGCAGTGTGGTTGGCGCCTGAATAAAGTTTACACCTCGTTGATAGCTGGCTGCCGCAAACCCTGTTATATCGCCGACCACGCCACCGCCCAAGGCAATCAATGTGCAACTGCGATCAAACCCTTCCTGCAGTAGTTTGTCGAAAATCAGATTTAATGTTTCGAGCGTTTTATATTGCTCCCCATCCGGCAGAATGAGGTCGCGTATCTGCATTGTATGCAGGGTGTTTTTCAGCTTGTCGAGATAAAGCGGCGCAATGGTTTCGTTGGTTACCACCAGAACCTGTCTGCCCGGAATATGGGGTAGAAAACAGTTGGCCTCTTCCAGCAGGGCGGGACCAATCAGTATCGGATAGCTTCGCTGCTGGAGATCGACATTGAGGGTAATCACTGTGCAGCACCTTCCTGATTGGGGCCAAACCGGTTATGGATGTTCGTTTGCATATTTTCGCAGCTCCTTTTGAATCTGTTGTACGACCCGGTTTGAGTGCAGCTGGTCTGTGTCCACGATGATGTCGGAGATATCAATATACAGTGGTTCCCGAATATCCAGCAACTCTCTCAATCTGGCTTCCGGGTTCTTTGTCCGCAGCAGGGGACGGTTGCGATCATGCTGTGTGCGGAGTATCTGTTGCTCGACAGAGGTTCTCAGATAAATAACCATGCCGCGGGATTTCAGGTGTTGTCGGTTGGATTTTTCAAGCACGGCTCCGCCACCTGTGGCGAGTACGACATTGTCCAGCCGGGTCAGCTCTTCAATCATGGTTGTTTCACGCCTGCGGAAACCCTGTTCTCCTTCGATATCAAATATGGTGGCAATATCGACCCCGGTCCGTTCTTCTATGGCATGGTCGCTGTCGATAAAGGCTTTACGCAGTTTTCGGGCCAGTCGCTTGCCAATCGTGCTCTTACCAGCCCCCATCGGCCCTGTAAGAAAAATGTTGCCCATTACCGGAGGAAGGCACCATTGACATGGTGCCCAGGATCGAAAGACAGAAGCCTTTTAATTGAGTTGCAGGCTCTCGCGCAGGATTTTGGGTGTGACAAAAATCAGTAATTCAGCCTTGTTGTCGCGACTGGTTTTGTTTCTGAAGGCCCAACCGACATAAGGCAGATCGCCGAAGAAAGGGACTCGCCGACTCGACTCATTGGTCGTTCGTTGATAAACGCCACCCAGGACCACTGTTTCGCCATTATCGACAATAACCTGGGTCGTCAGGTTTTCGGTATTAATGGAAGGAGGCCCACCTCCAAACTGTTCGCCAACCGAGTCTCGATTGACTGCCAGGTCCATAATAATGCGATCATCCGGTGTAATCTGCGGGGTCACTTCAAGCGACAAAACGGCATCCTGAAAGGCGGTACTGCTGGCCCCGGAGGAGGTTGATTCCTGATAGGGAATCTGCACGCCCTGTTGTATGGCGGCAGCATGCTTGTCGGCGGTGATCAGCCGCGGGCTTGATATGACTTCGCCGCGCCCTTCCTCCTGCATGGCGGAAAGTTCCAGTTGAAGCAGGTGACTGCCAATACGACCGACGGCCAGAGCTATGCTGGCACCACCTGCTGTGGATGGCAGGTCCACTATCAGCCCCTCGGCATCACTTCCTGTTGTGGTAACGCCGGTACTACGCTCTCCTTCAAATGTGAATACACCTGGCTGAGAACCGCTGAATGCATAGGAGGAGTCGCCACCATCAATTGTGTCATTTTTGGCGAAGCCAAAACGGACGCCAAGGCTTTTGGTAAAGTTATCAGAGGCCGATACAACCCTGGATTCAATCAATACCTGCTTGATCGGTATGTCGAGCTCGGCTACCAGTGATCGTATTTCGGTGATCTGTGACGCTGTTGCACGCACGATCAGGGTGTTTGTCCGGGCATCGGTGACAATGCTGCCCCGCTCATCCAGCAGGCTCGCCTCTTCCCCGCCTGAGGTCAAAATTCCGACCAGATCATTGGCATCGGCATAATTGACTTCAATGTATTCGATTTGCAGCGGTTCAAGTTCGCGTATCTGCTGAGCCGCCTCAAGCTCCAGACGCTCTGCATTGGCAATCTCTGCAGCGGGAGCAATCAGTATGACATTGCCTGTCTGGCGTTTGCCCAGTCCCTTGGTTCTCAGGATGATGTCGAGTGCCTGATCCCAGGGGACATTCCTTAAGCGCAGCGTCAGGTTGCCACTGACCGTGTCGCTGACGACAACATTAAGGCCGGTGAAATCGGCGAGTAGCTGCAATACGGAACGGACTTCAATATCCTGGAAGTTCAGCGAAAGTTTTTCACCGGTATATTCTTCTTTCTCGGCGGCTTCTTCCTGGGCCGCAGTCAGGGGCTTGACTTCTATGACAAATTCTTCATTAGACTGATACGCCAGATGTTCATTGCGGTCATCGACGGCTATTTCCAGACGGGCATTACCGGCATTCTGAATGGCATCGATCTCATAAACCGGGGTAGCAAAATCGGTTACATCGAGCTTGCGCTGCAAATTCCGGGGGAGCCGGGTATCAATCAACTCGACAACAAGCCTGTCCGCTTCCTGTCTCATGTCAACGGCGGTTCTGGCGGAGGGAAGTACTATTTTGATCAGGCCCTCTCCCCGTTTGCCTCGCTCAAAGTTGATGGCTTTAACTTCATCATCGCCGGAAGAGTCCTCCTGCAGTGCACTGATAACCGGACTCACTGTGTCGTCTGTAACGCTGGTGCCACCGCTGCCAAGATTTATGCTAATCGTATTGCCGCTCACGCTTGTTTCATAGGATGTCATCTGCACAAGATCGATTACAACACGTGTGCGATCTTTGGCTTCGGCAGAGCGATAACCGTTAATGACACCCACGCCTACCCTGCGTGACTTGTTCGTCAGGCCGTTGCGGGTGTCGCCCAGATCGAGCACTATCCGGGCCGGGTTATCAATGGTAAATACCATGGGTTCCTGCACCGGTTCGGAGTGAGACAGCGTCATCTGTACCGCGTTGCCAGGCAGGGCGGAGTAGGTGATGTCCGTCAGGGTATTGGCATGAACGGCAGAAACCGCTAATAACAGGGGCAGTGCGCAAAATACATGCCACAGAAAACGACCGGTGGCTGCAAAGCCTGAACGGTCAGGGATGTCGTCATAATGTTTCATTGCTCGTGGTCTCCTATAACCCGGCGGAAGATTCACTGAGTGCTATGGTTGCCGGACGCTCGATATAAGCACCCAGCCCATTCGGCACGATTTCCAGCAGCTCAACTTCGCGCTCCGATATCGAAATAATTTTTCCATAGTTTTTACCGATGTAGTTTCCGGTTTTCACCCGATGGATGGAACCTATACTGTCTTTTATCAGTGCCCATATTGTGGCCGACTGTTCCAGGGTGCCGACCATCCTGAGCGAATCCAGCGGGAACTCCTCAAGTGGTTCCTTGGTGTCTCTTTCCGGTGGGCGAATACCGCCTCCCTCAATGGCAACCTCAGCCTGTTGCTCGATGAACGCCGACCTCTCGAACGGATCGCGTAAATCGCTCGATTCATAGACATAAACAGGGTAGGGGGTGAATTCCGGCAATGGTTCAAGGTAGGGTTTTTGTCGATTAATGACCTCATCAACATAAGCCTGTAAATCGGCATGCTCATCCTCGGCACAGCCGACCAGAACTATTGCTCCAGACAAAATGCCCAGACGCACAATGGCGGGGATACGTGATTTAATGAATTCCCTTGGCATTATCAATTATCCTCTTCTGATTCTGTCTTGGCCTTATAAGTCTTTGCTACAAGCTGCATCTGGAGTTTGCCGCCCTCGCCCTGCGGTAAAAGATTGACATTATGTACACTGACAATCCGATTGAGCTCAGACAGGCCGCTGACAAAGTCACCGAATTCATGGTAGGTGCCCGCAACAGTGATATTGATCGGCAGCTCGACATAGAACTCCTGTGGGGCTTCTGTTCCCGGCTTAATCAGATCAAATTCCAGCCCGCTGCGCAGTCCCGCCTGTGATATATCAATAATCAGGGAATCAATTTGCAGATTTTCAGGTAGCTTCAGCAACATGGCCCCGAAGGATCTATCCATTTCCTCAAGCTGCACCTTGAGCGCATCAAGGTTGGCGGCCAGCCTCGCTTTGGTCTCGAACCGGGGTTTTAGTTCCTCTTCGAGAGTCTGTTTGGCTTTTTCCAGATCTTCAGTCAGCAGTTTGACTGGCCGATAAATGCCTATATCCAGAAAAATGCCGGCGGCAATAATGCCCGCAAATAGCCCTGTCACAGCCAGCCCCTTGATGCCAACTGGCCAGGAACCGGGGTTGTTTTGGTCCAGATTACTGGTATCAAATGCCGCTGCAATACTCATTAGCCTTCTCCTTCATCGTCGCTGCCGGCTGCACTCGGACTATCCTGCTGCAGGCGAATAGTGAAATCATTGGTTTGTAGTGTTGCAGTCTTATTGCGTGTGATGATGTTAATCTGGGGGTTTTTCATCCATTCGGACTTCTCGATATTGCTGATAAATTCCGAAACGCGGGCATTAGACTCGGCAACTCCAGTCATAGACAGATTTCTGCCGCTTTGCTTCATTGAGGTCAGATAAACTCCATCGGGAACACTTTTAACGGTTTCATCAAATAAATGAACAATTTCAGTGCGGTTACTCTGTAATTCCTGAATGGTCATGATTCTTTGCAGCAGGCGCTCTTTTCGACTCTCCAATTCTTTTATTTCCTCAATTTTTTTATCCAGTTTGGCAATTTCATTCTCCAGGAATGAGTTGCGCCCGTTCTGGATATCAATCAAGGTTCCATAATAAAGACTCATTACTGCTACTATACCGATGGCAATGGCGGCAGCAATGCCTACGATAATTCCAAACTCCTGATTGCGCTGGGCACGAAGTTCGTCACGCCAGGGCAGTAAGTTGATTTTTGCCATTAGTCAAAGCTCCTTAGTGCAAGTCCAAATGAAACCAGCAGCGACTCGGCATTACCATGCAATCTTTCCGCACGGATCCGGTTGGCTACTTTCAGATTGGCGGTAGGTCTGGCCATGATGGTTTGTGCGCCGGCATTTTGTTCTACGGCCTTGTCAATGCCTGATATGGCGCTGGTGCCTCCGGCCATGACAATATTGTCAATCGCATTAAATGAGCTGCTGGCAAAGAAAAACTGAAGCAGGCGGTTGAGTTCCTGAACAACATTTTCTCTGAATGGGTCCAGTATCTCGGTGTAGTAATTATCTGGCAGCCCGCCCTGACATTTTTTTTGTTCGGCCTCTTCATAGGAAATGCCGTAGCGGCGCATGATTTCCTCTGTCAGTTGTTTGCCGCCGAATGTCTGATCGCGTGTGTAGATAACATTTCCGTCATGAAGCACCGTGATGGCTATGGTTGTTGTGCCGACATCAACAACAGCAACCACCTTGTCAATGCCTTGGTCCGGGAGCTGATGTCTGAGCAGTTCAAATGAGTGCTCAACCGCATAGGCTTCGATATCAACCACTTTTGCCGTAAGACCGGCCTGCTCACAGGATTCGACACGCTTATCTACATTGTCCTTCTGTGAGGCCGCCAGCAGCACATCAACCTGATCGAGATTGCCTTCGGTAGGTCCGATAACCGAAAAATCGTAACGGACTTCTTCCAGATCGTAAGGTATGTATTGATCCGCCTCGATCAGAAGCTGGTCTGCCATTTCCGAATCGGATAGTTCGGCGGACATGGGGATGGTTCGTGTAATGACGCTGGAACCTGACACGGCGACGGCGCAGGTTTTCAGCTTGGTGCCGGATTTTTTGACGGCCCGCTCAATACCTTGTCCCACAGCCTCGACATCTTCAATGCGTTTGTCCACAACCGAATTGACCGGCAACGGTTCAACGGCATAGCTTTCAACCTTGTAGGTCCTGCCCGCCCGACTCAACTCGACCAGCTTTATTGCGATAGAGCTGATGTCGATGCCAAGCACTGGCGTTGATTTTTTACCGAACAGTCCGGCCACAATTTTTCCCTTTGGTTACTTCAAGTTGCGTATTTTTAATAACTTATCACATTAAATACCATTTTCAAGTATATGTCAACACAATGTTTAATTAATTTTATCAATATCCGGCTCTTGCCGCGTATAATCAGGGTTCTGAGCATCAAATACCGGACATATTTTGAGGTTTTTATTGCGTTTTTCCCGCCTGCTGCTGGCGTTGGGCTTTAGCCTGCTACTTTTGGGGCTGGCTGTGATATTTGGCATATATGGTTATTATTCCAAAGATCTGCCCTCCATTGAAGTGCTGCGGGATGTTCGTCTGCAGGTTCCTCTGAAGGTATATACCCGTGATGGGGAACTTATTGCTGAATTTGGGGAAAAGCGCAGGACACCTGTCAGCTATGATGATATTCCGCCAATAATCATCAAGGCATTTTTAGCGGCAGAGGACGACCGCTACTTTCAACATCCAGGGGTCGATTATCAGGGAATAACCCGGGCTGCCATTCAGTTATTGATGACAGGGCAGAAAAAGCAGGGCGGCAGCACGATTACGATGCAGGTTGCGCGGAATTTCTTCCTGACGAACGAAAAAACCTATGAGCGCAAGATCAGGGAGATTTTTCTGGCGCTGAAAATTGAACGTTCTTTGTCCAAGAAGGAAATTCTCGAGCTGTATCTGAATAAAATTTATCTTGGTAACCGTTCTTACGGCGTGGGTGCAGCTTCCAGAGTCTATTACGGTCGTCCACTGGATGAGCTATCCATAGCGGAAGTGGCCATGATCGCGGGATTGCCCAAGGCTCCTTCCCGTTACAACCCGATTGTTAATCCTCAGCGGGCAATGATTCGAAGAAACTATGTATTGGATCGTATGTTGGAGTTGGGTTTTATTCCGGATGAGGAGCACCAAATTGCAAGCAACTCCGGGTTGACGGCGCACCTGCATGCCCCTGTTGTAAGTGTCAAGGCTCCCCATGTGGCAGAGATGGTGCGCTCACAAATGGTGGCGGCTTTTGGCGAAAGTGCCTATACCCTCGGACTCAAGGTGACTACGACGGTCCACATGGAAAGCCAGAATCATGCGAACCGGTCTTTACGCCGGGCACTTGACCAGTATGACATGCGCCATGGGTATCGAGGTCCTGAAAGCCGCATTGCAGAATCCGGGATGCAGACGATAGAGGCAATGGACAGAGTTCTTGGGCAGTATTCAAGAGTCGGTGAACTCCTGCCGGCATTAGTTATCCGGGTGAATGAAAAAGATGCGCAGATTTATCTGGGCGATGGTAAAAGCGCGTTGTTGGGTTGGGAGGGAATAAAGTGGGCACGTCCGTATATCAATGAAAATCGGCGTGGTTCTGCACCAGAGAAGGCGACAGATGTGTTGGCGGCAGGTGATCTGATCCGTATCAGGAGGGTAGAGGTAGTTGATAGCGGAGGCAAGGAGCCAAAGCGGGAAATCTGGCAACTTAGGCAAATTCCTGCTGTGGCAGGCGCTTTTATTGTCTTGAATCCATCCGATGGTGCGATACTCAGTCTGGTTGGCGGCTACGATTTTTATGCAAGCAAGTTCAATCGCGCAACACAGGCAAGGCGTCAGTCAGGGTCGGGTTTCAAGCCTGTGCTATATACGGCAGCACTTGAGGCCGGTTTCACGCCGGCCACAACGATTCTGGATGCCCCTATCGTATTCGAGGATAGGTCCATGCAGGATGGGCTATGGCGACCTCAAAATTACAGCAGTAAGTTTTTTGGCCCTACCCGATTGCGCCAGGCCTTATATAAATCAAGAAATCTGGTTTCTGTCCGGTTGCTGGATTCCATAGGTATCGAGCCCGTCAGGAAGATGGCGCAGCGTTTTGGTTTTTTGCCGGAAGAATTGCCGAATAGCCTGACACTTTCTCTGGGTAGTGGAACGACAGCCCCTATCCGAATGTCTGGCACCTATGCGGTGTTTGCCAATGGCGGCTATCGGGTACAGCCCTATTTGATAGACCGTATCCATGATCTGGATGGGCAGCTTGTTTTGAAGGCAAATCCATGGATTGTCTGCAAGGGTTGTGATGGAGAAGAGGAAATTGAGCGAGATCCTGCAATAAATAATGAATTACTAATGCCGTTACGGGATTACCTTCCAGGCGATGTACAGGCCGACAGTCCAGAATCTGTGCGGACTGCTCCAAGGATTATTTCTTCCCGTGTGCATTACCAGATTGCCTCTATACTGCGTGATGTGATCCGGCAGGGAACCGGCCGCAAGGCGAGGAAGCTGGGGCGCAATGATCTGGGAGGAAAGACCGGCACTACCAATGAGCAGCGCGATGCCTGGTTCAATGGTTTTAACCCAGACCTTGTGGCAACTGTGTGGGTTGGGTTTGACAAGTTCAGTTCGCTCGGAAAAAACGAAACAGGAAGCAAGGCTGCTTTACCCATGTGGATAGATTATATGGACTTTGCCCTGAGGGGACACCTGCAGAAAGACTTTTTACAGCCCGATGGCATGGTGACGTTAAGGATTGATCCGAGTTCCGGCAAGGCACTGGCACCCGGGGCAACAGGTGGTATTTTCGAGACTTTTCGTCGTGAGTACGCTCCGGAAATGCTGGTTCACTCTGCATTGCCCACCGGTGGGAAAGCCAGAGAAAACGAACCGATAGCACCGGCCGCAGATATTACCCGGGATCTATTCTAACGCGCACCGGCATGATGAGGGGTTACCGCTCCCCAATTTGCCTGAAAGCCTGCTGGGTCGGGCCAATGTATAGTTGTCTGGGACGCCCGATACGGAGTCTGGGGTCAGAAATCATCTCTGTCCAGTGCGATATCCAGCCTATTGTGCGACCAATGGTAAACATCACTGTGAACATATTAGTTGGAATGCCAAGCGCACGGTAAATAATGCCAGAATAGAAATCCACATTAGGATAGAGTTTGCGCTCAACAAAATATTCGTCCTGCAGGGCTATCTCCTCGAGCTTCATGGCAAGCTCTAACTGGGGATCACCATGATCACCCAGCTTCCCCAGTACCTCATGGCATATTTTGCGGATAATGGCGGCGCGTGGATCATAGTTTTTATAAACACGATGCCCAAAGCCCATTAGACGGAACGGATCATCTTTGTCCTTGGCCCTGTCAATGAATTTGGGTATATTCTGGATTGAACCGATCATATCCAGCATATTTAATACGGCCTCATTGGCACCCCCATGAGCCGGCCCCCACAGGGAAGCAATTCCGGCGGCAACGGCTGCAAATGGATTGCTTCCAGAGCTACCCACGAGTCTCACAGTGGAGGTGCTGGCATTTTGCTCATGGTCTGCGTGCAGAATAAACAGAAGGTCAATAGCTCTGGTCATCACCGGGTCAGCTTCATATTGCTCCGTTGGTTGAGCAAACATCATGCGGAGAAAATTGGAGGAATAATCGAGATCGTTCTGTGGATAAACGAAGGGTTCACCTCGCAGTCGCTTGAAACAGGCAGCCGCAATAGTCGGCATTTTGGCTACCAGACGGATTGCTGCCAGATCTCTGTCCTCGGGATTATTGATGTCGATATTGTCATGATAAAAAGCCGACAATGATCCCACTACACCGGTCATGACTGCCATGGGGTGAGCATCATAATGAAAACCGGAAAAGAAACTCTTCAGATTTTCATTGATCAGCGTGTGCTGAGTTATTCTCTGTTCGAAATTTTCCAGTTCATCAGCAGTTGGCAGGTTGCCGTAAAGCAGTAAATAGGCGACTTCAAGAAATTTGCAGTTTTCTGCCAGATCTTCAATCGGATAGCCTCGATATCGGAGTATGCCCTTGTCGCCGTCAATATAGGTGATAGCGCTTTTACAACTGGCTGTTGCCATAAAGCCAGGGTCATAGGTAAAGCAGTCAAAATCCCGGTACAGGGAAGATATATCAATGGTTGAGGGGCCTTCGGAGGCCTCTAGCACAGGAAGTTCGCTTTCCAGTCCATTGTTGCTGTCAATAATTTTTATCTTGCGCTCTGCCATGTTCCTGCTCCTTCAATCCGGGTTGATATTCTGAATGTATGCTTACCTTGGTCAAGCGGAACCATTTTACCCTACTCTATAAACTTTATGGGAATTATCCCGATTCGTTGACAAAGCCAACCTCTCGGTCCATTTCACGCTTCACAGGCCGTCTTACCTCAACGCCACCTCCACGTGCAGCAGCCCCATTCCCGAAGGCCAAAATATTCAATGCGGCATTACAATCCGCATTGTCCCGATGACCACAAGCCTGACAGACAAACTGCGCTTGCGTCTTTCTGTTGTCCTTTTCCGTGTGCCCGCATTCATGGCACCTCTGCGAAGTATAGGCAGCCCGCACTTTGATAACATTCGCTTTGTAGGCCAGCATCTGCTCCAGTTGATACCAGCCTGACTGGAGTATCTCACGGTTCAACCCGCTTTTGCCTTTGCCGGCTTTGGTCATGCCTTTTGTGTTCAGG
>JAJDYQ010000036.1 GCA_022825085.1 Gammaproteobacteria bacterium | reverse complement strand
ACCTAGCCCTAAAAGCTACCCTTCTAGCAGTGCCACATATGCTCAAATAAATGCAGAGGTTGGCTGTGAAAGTAAGTATAGCGATGACAAAAAAGAAGATATTTTTAATTCTAAATACAAAGATCGTTGGATGATATGGCGTGGAAAAGTTGCATTAGCTGAGGCTGATAACGCCTCCCTAAATATAGATAACTTTGGAACTCAAGATATTTATGTTGAATTTGCAGACAAAGATGCTGGCTATCACTTAACAAAGGGTTCAACTATAACTGTTAAATTTTTAATGAGCCGAGTGGGCGGGTGTTTTTTACCTTTTTCGGGTAAACAAGCCGTAATCATCCGGTCATATTAGTCGTTAGATGACCAAAGACACAATAAGAGAGCGATGGAAGAGCTAAAACAGGCATGCCGTGATGTGATCCGCAGCATCGAGAACATTTCTGCGCAGTACGGTACCGACTCGGGATCTCTCTTATGACGGTACCCTGCTCGTACGCGCAAATAAAGTGCATCTAATGATCATCGACCAGCAAGCGTATGGGTGGCCGAGCGTCACCATTGGACTCGAAGAACTACTTCGCATGTAAAAAGAATCTGTCGCATGAGTACATCAGAAAATACCTGCAAGCATACACGCATGAAATCTACAGGTACCCGGCAAAGTTTTTTCCTAAATTGCCACATTGGTTGATCAAGAAATACATGCGTTCGGGCGATTTGATACCAGACCCCTTCATGTAGTGGAACGACGAATCCGACGAAAACAACATTACCATTGAATGGAGTTAAGTATATAATCCCCATAGAAAAATACATGCACTTCAAACTTCCATAGCATTCGCTTTAAGTGAAAAAAGCCTGATAAATGATTTCAGAAAATCTGAACCAGCGTTCCTTGTCAGCATTCTGAGATATGCTGTTGCTCATATTGAGCGGCTGTGTTTCGCCGGTCATCTATTACTGCTTTTCCCTATATGTCAAAACCGATTGGCGGCTTTGCAAAATGCAGCAGATTATCGACAATTACATCTTGTTTTTCAGTGACTTAGTAACAGAAATTCCATCAATGCCTTTTGTGAATGCAAACGATTTTCCGCCTCTTCCCAAACCACGCTCTGGGGACCATCAATCACATCTGCGGTCACTTCTTCTCCCCGATGTGCGGGCAAACAGTGCATGAACAGCGCATCTTTATCGGCAACTTTCATCGTATCGGCATTGATCTGATAGGGTTTGAATACGGCGGCGCGACTGCTTTGCTCTCCTTCTTGTCCCATGCTCGCCCATACATCTGTGACCAGCAGATGGGCTCCTTCAGCAGCTTCCATGAGATCGCGAATGATCAAGACATTTTTCCCCGCCATCTGTAGAATGGCGGCGTCTGGATCGTAGTCTTCGGGGCAGGCAATGTTGAGTCTGAAACCCAGAAGCCGGGCAGCATGTATCCATGAGTGGCACATATTATTGCCGTCACCGATGTAGGCCACCGTGATACCCTGTATATCACCTCGATGTTCAAACCAGGTTTGCAGGTCCGCCAGTAACTGGCAGGGATGCTCCCGATCTGTCAGGCCATTAATGACCGGCACCGAGGCGTATCTGGCAAGTCTGGTGATGTTTTCATGCTCAAAGGTCCTTACCATGATCATATCAACCATGCCGGACAACACACGGGCAGTGTCTTCGATAGGCTCACCCCGACCAAGTTGTATATCACGAGGCGACAGGAACAGTGCGCTGCCACCAAGCTGGTTCATGCCTGCCTCAAAGGAAACACGGGTACGGGTGGATGATTTTTCAAACAGCATGGCAAGCACGCGATTTTTCAGGGTTCGATGCTCCTGATGCTGGTGCTGCAGCCGTTTAAGCTCGGTAGCGCGGGTCAGCAGGTCTGTGATTTCACTGGCCGACAAATCCAGTAGTGATAAAAAATGACGGGGCTGGTTCATGGCAGGCTTTTCCTGTTTTCGGCCAGAAAGACCCGGATCAATTCGCTAACCATGCTGACGATGGTATCGGCCTGTTGCTGATCAATAATCAGTGGCGGCAACAGACGTACCCGGTTACCGCTGGTCACGTTGATCAACAACTTTCTACCCAGTAGTGCCCTGCTGACAAGTTCGGCACAATCCATGTCCAGCTCGATACCGATCATCAGGCCCTTGCCACGAATATCAACAACACCTTCAACATAGGCCAATTGCTGCTTGAATCCGTCCAGGATGCGTCGGCCCAGGGTCTCGGCACGAGCCGGCAGATCATCGGCTTCTACCGTATCAAGAACCGCCAGCGCCGCACAGCATGAAAGCGGGTTACCGCCAAAGGTGGAACCATGAGTGCCGGGAGTCAGGGTTTGTGCCGCATCACCCCGCGCCATACAGGCACCAATCGGTACACCATTGCCCAGTGCCTTCGCCAGCGTCATCACGTCCGGCACAATGCCATTATGCTGATGGGCAAACCATTTGCCGGTGCGGCCGATACCGGTCTGAATTTCATCCAGCATCAGCAGCCAGCCATGCTTATCACAGACGGCTCTCAATTCGTTCAGGTAGTCGTCGGCAGGGATATTAACGCCACCCTCTCCCTGTATCGGCTCGACCAGTATGGCCACTACTTCAGAGTGATTGGCGGCAATGTTTTTAATGGCGTCAATATCGTTGTAGGGCACGCGCACAAAGCCTTGTACCAACGGTTCAAAACCGGCCTGCGCCCTGCGATTACCGGTTGCACTCAATGTTGCCATGGTGCGCCCGTGAAAACTGTTTTCCGTGACAATAATAGTCGGGCGCTCAATACCTTTATTGTGTCCATACAGACGCGCCAGTTTAATGGCTGCTTCGTTGGCTTCCGCCCCGGAGTTGCTGAAGAATACAGTGTCCATGCCACTCAGTGCGGTCAATCTGTCGGCGAGCTGCTGCTGAGCGGCTATGCCGTATAGATTGGAGGTATGCAGCAATTTGCCAGCCTGTTCAGCGATTGCCTGCCGTATGGCAGGGTGGTTATGCCCCAGACCACATACCGCAATACCGCCCAGAGCGTCCAGATATTCTTCACCGTTGGTATCGAATAGTACCGCACCGTTGCCATGCGAAAAGGCAACCGGCAAACGGCTGTAGGTCGGCATGAGCGTATCGGTCATCAGGAAATCGATCTGAAAAGATTAAAGTGCAGCATCAGATAATGCCGCCCGCCGAAGACGATATTTTGCTGAAAGACTGCACAATAACAAAAGCAGAAAATAAAAAACCCGGCTGAAAAACCGGGTTTTCAGGAGTCCGATACGGACTCCCTAGAAAGGCAGACCGTGTGCGTGAGCCGTCATGCCCAGTAGCATCGGAATGGAAAGCATGGTATTCACGCGCGAGGCCGTGCCGGCAATCACCTTGGCTTTGGCTTTTTCTTCATCGGACGCCTCAACAATACCCAACACCTTTTTCTGGTTTGGCCAGATCAGCCCCCAGACATTGAACAACATGATGGTTCCCATCCAGGCACCCATACCGATCACGGCCCAGCCGCTGGAAAGGGTGAAAGCTGCAACCAGACCGGAACCTTCAGCGGGATGTAAAAGTTCCAGTGCTGCCGCACCGGTCAGCCACGTAACCAAAGCCGCCCAGCGGAACCACAACAAGGCCCGCGGAGCAACATATTTGCCAATGGCTGCCGGACCAGGACCATCGGAATCAGCCACACCGGCAGCCATGGCCTGCACCTGCACGAAGTTAAAGTAGTACAACAGACCTATCCAGATAATGCCGACAAAGACATGCAGCCAGACCACGATCTCCAGACTGTTGATGCCCTGGCCACCGCCGAGCATGAAGGCAAAAATAATCGCCAGTATCAAGCCGGACACCAGTGTTCCTGTTACTGTTTTCAAGGGGTTCATAAGTTTCTCCATAGGTTGCGAGCAAAGCTCTGGGTGTGTGTATTTTGTGAGCAAAATATCCAGTGGTTTTCCATGGGGACATAGCATAGGGACAGGCCCGGAAGAAATCAAGAATTGTATTCGACTCGGCTGTACAGGTTCAGACGCCCCTGTCTGTGGTCAGCCGGATCTATCAAGCGGCAACAGGGCATTGAAAAGGTTATCGCACCACCCGGATAATGACCGCTCAATCGTTTCCAGAACAACGCTCTCCGTTGGGATGGCCTGCAACATCATCAGATATATCGTCATTTTGCCGGCTTTCCATATCGAGCTCATAGGTGTCTTTTTGCTGCCTGCCTATTTCTTCCTTGAGCCGGTTACGCTGCTGCACAATTTCCCAGCGCTCATCGATACGTTCTTTAACCGCACCTTCCCGCAGCGGGATCGTTTTTTCACCGAACAGCACCTGCTTCAGCAGATCGATGCCAAAGTGCATCAGCGCGACATCGTCGGTCCTGAGCTCCGTCATCACTGCCTCATCAAGGTCGAAGGTTTTACGGAACGATGCGCTGTTGACGAATTCACGGAACTTGTCGTGGTTGTAGCAGGCCATGAATAAAAATTGCAGGCTTTCAGCCGTCGGCTTGCCCAATACAGGGCCGGATGAGATTTTCTTCAGAATCAACTGGCGCCAGCCACGCGAATGTTCATCGTACTCCACCAGCCCCTGTTCTTCACGGTACTGATCAATAGTCTGTACCTTGTTCTCAAAATGTCCCTTGCAGTGGTCTTCCTGCACGACCACGTAAGACTGACGGTCAACAGATTCATCCTGACGGCGCAGAGACAACAGGCCGGCCGGATAATAACGGCAGGAAGCCGGACGGTCTTCATACACGCTACAGCCTTCTTCAGTCATAAACTGACACTGACTGGTACCTTCAACCGGCTTCATCTTCACACCGGGCACGCCATCCTTGTCAATTTCATAAGGAAAGGTGTATTGCCTGAGAAATTCCTCGGAGGTCATACCAAGGCGGTTCTTCAGGCGCACAATATCATAGGGTGTCAGTTGCAGATCAATCTGTTTGCAACAGGCATTAAAGCATTCGATATTTTTGTGGCAACGGAACTGAATTTCATGCTCACCGGTATATTGCACCGGTTGCAACGGGCTCTCCGGAATCGGTGAATCTTTAATATGAATTTTCGGATCAGGCATAAACAATATCTCTCGCGACCAGTGCCATGGTTTGGAATCCGCCGACATACGGAACCGGATAATAAAAAAGTCCGGGTGCCTGATGGCACCCGAACCCTGTAGTACTGCCTGACAAATCCCGACCTACTTGAACAGTTTCGACTTATCTACCAGATCAACATGCGCACGCTTGAAGCATGTCCACTGTCGAGTCTCTTTATCGTAGACAGAGTTCACGAAACACTTCCAGTTTTCCTCGTCAACAAAGTTCTTGTCCATGCGATAGTAGAAACCCGGATAACGAGACTCTTCACGAAATTGAATATGCTTCATGTGAGCCTCGGCTGTCAGAATACGATGGTAATTTTCCCATGCGCGTAGCAGCTCATGCAGATCCTTGGCGCGCATTCTGGCAGCATCTTCCTTCAACATGGTCAACTTTTCTTCGGCCACGGCCATCATTTCAGCGTTGGTAGTGTAGTAAGTCGCAACGCCGGCAACATATTCGTCCATGATCTTTTGCAAACGAAACTGAAGCATCTTGGGCGTAATGTAGTTTGGATTGATGTCAATGGCGGTCGAGTAGTCCTTGAACTCCAGATAAGTCTTGACTGGCTGGTAGATTTCAGCAACCAGATCTTCTACTGAGGTATCCAATTCTGGAGTCCAGTCTTTGTTGTCGATGCAGTACTGAACCATCGCCTTGGCAGCGATACGGCCTTCGGCATGAGAACCGGAGGAAAACTTGTGACCGGAAGCACCCACACCATCACCCGCAGTAAAAAGACCGGTAATCGTTGTCATACTGCGGTAACCCCAACTCCAGCCCTGTGGCAGATGATCCGGAATACCATCCATGGTTTCTTCGGATGGCGCACCAACATCGGTCGGCCCGGAAGCCCAAATACCACAACAACCAGAATGGGAACCCAACAGATATGGTTCAGTAGGCATCAGCTCCGAATTTTTCTTCTCAGGTTCAACATTCTCGCCAACCCAGATGCCACACTGACCGACACACATGTCAAGAAAGTCTTCCCATGCCTCTGCCTCCAGATGCTTGACTTCGCGGGGAGTCAGCGTCTCGCGCAGATTGGCCAGAGCAGTTACGGTGTCCATCCAGATAGGACCGCGTCCTTCTTTCATTTCCTTCAGCATCAGGTGGTTCCGCAAGCATGAAGACGGAACCGCAGCCTGACCATAAGGCGGATAGTCATCCAGCATTTCCTTGTTGCGCGCCATGTAAACTTCACCGTAAGCGTTGGTTGCCTGAGATTTGAAAAGCAGGAACCAGGCACCTACCGGGCCATAACCATCCTTGAAACGAGTCGGCACGAAACGGTTTTCCATCATGGTCAGTTCGGCACCGGCCTCAGCGGCCATGGCGTAAGTCGAACCTGCATTCCACACCGGATACCAGGCACGCCCGGTACCTTCGCCGACAGAGCGCGGGCGGAAGATGTTCACGCAACCACCGGCAGCCAGCAGGATCGCTTTGGCGGTATAAACAACCACCTTGTCTTCGCGAGTAGAAAAGCCAACCGCCCCGGCAATGCGATTTTTATCATTTTTGTCATTGACCAGCTTGACGATAAAAATACGCTCCTGAATGCGCTCAGTGCCCAACGCCTTTTTCGCGGCCTCGGCAACGATCCATTTATAGGATTCACCATTGATCATGATCTGCCACTTGCCGGAACGCACAGGTTTGCCGCCGTCCTTCAGAGGCGTCATGCCCTTTGAACCATCGAAGCGCTCACCGTTTTCGTCGGTTTTCCAGATCGGCAGGCCCCATTCTTCAAACAGGTGTACAGATTCGTCAACATGACGGCCCAGATCATAGACCAGATCATCACGGGTAATACCCATCAAATCGTTGGAGACCATGCGGGCATAATCCGCAGGATCCTGCTCTGTACCGATGTACGTGTTGATCGCGGACAGTCCCTGTGCAACCGCACCGGAACGATCCATGGCTGCCTTGTCAACCAGCTTGACAGACAGATCATGACCGTCTTTTTTGGCCGCCTCGACCCAGCGCATGATTTCAAAACCTGCACCACAGCAGGCCATGCCGCCGCCGATCAGCAAAATATCAACGCTTTCCTCGACAACTTCGGGATTTCCAAATTCACCCATCTTAATCTCTCCTATTGTTTGTACCTGAACAATAACAACAATTACGTGCGCAGCAGCTCGCCCGGATCACCGGTACGATAGCCGTTTTGCTCTACAAAGAAGCCGTTCCCGGTGATCTTTCCCATATCAGCCTCCGGCTTGCCCGCATAAGGGTCAATGGAACCTTCCGGGGTGGTGCGAATCGGGAACTTGAAACGCTTCATGGTGCCGTTACGGAACTTGATGGTCCACATGATGGAGTCAGAACCTCGCAGGGGCTGCACCGAACCACCCAGAGGCACAATATCTGCATAGTGGCGGGCCTCAATGGCATTCTGGGGGCAGATCTTCACGCAGGAATAGCATTCCCAGCATTGCTCCGGCTCCTGATTGTAGGACTTCATCGCATGACCGGTCTCCGAACCATCCTTATCAAGTTTCATCAGGTCATGTGGGCAGATGTACATGCAAGCAGTCTTATCCTGGCCCTTGCAGCCATCACACTTTTCGGTGCGTACAAAAGTAGGCATGATTTACTCCGTTAGTTAACTGTCAGTAAAAGGTTTTTTACACGAAAGGACTGTCTGGCGAGCACAGTTGACAAAATACTTGCTGAAAAACAAATGCTTACAGCGGGTTTCCGACAAAAGCAACGAACCACCTCCTTACTGGTGCAACACACACCATAGCCCCGCAGGGCCCAAAAGCAATTCAGAATTATCATATCAAGCATAAGAAACCCTTATGCAGGCGGCCCTGTGGTCCTTGGTTATTCCTGTGAGCTCATCGAAGATGCGCCACTTCCTCGGGCGATATTGTGAACATCAGACCGGTCGATATCAGCAGCATGATAAACGGGATGGTCACTTTGCTCCAATGCAGGATACCGTACAGGTAGTGCGCCGGGAAAAATAAAATCATTACCACCCCCCATACAACCTGATCCGACTTGAACGCCGTGACAATCATCCAGACCCATGCAACTAAAAATAATAAAGCAGATAAAAAAAGCATTTGAACTTCCTCCTTCAGTAATACTTAGATAAATAGTGAATACAACATCTCGGCAGGCCGCAGTATATCCTGTACTTGGTTAGACTATGGCGTTGTTCGCCCTCCATGTACAACAATCGTCTTGCCCTTGGCTGAAATCAGGCCCTGTTCTTCCAGCTCTTTTAAAACCCGGCCCGCCATCTCACGGGAACAACCCACGATATTGCTGATCTCAAGGCGGGTAATTTTGATCTGCATACCATCCGGATGCGTCATCGCATCAGGCTCCTGACTAAGCTCCAGCAATGTACGCGCAACACGACCCGCCACATCCAGAAACGCCAAATCGACAAACTTGCGGGAGGTCTTGCGCAGGCGAGCCGCTATCTGTCCAACCAGCGCAAAGAGCACCTCAGCATCGTCCTTGGCAATCTGGCGAAATCGGCTGTAGCTGATCTCGGCCAGCTCGCACTTCTCTCTGGTTCGGACCCATGCACTACGCTGCTCCTTTTCATCGAACAGGCCCATTTCTCCGAAGAAATCCCCCCGACTCAGGTAGGCCAGAACAATTCTCTGACCATCCGGATCTTCGATCAGTACGGTTACAGAACCGGAAATAATGTAATAAAGCACATCCGGCTTCTGCCCTGCCTCAATAATTGTTGCATTCTTGGGATACAGGTGCTTGCGGCAGTGCGTAAGAAATCGGGACAAATAGCCTCCCTGCCCTTCTCCCCGACCTTGCACTGGCAGCTTTTGTTGCATTATAGATTCCTTCTGTGACATGGACCGTAAAGTGACTCTGATACGTTCTTCAGGCATATCCGGGCAAACTCTCCGGCACCATCAACAAATATGAAATTATGATTATGCTACCCTTTTGGCTTCAGTTCCAGCACTTAAATGAAAAAGGGATACCATGAAGGCACAGATAAGATGGCGCGAAGCAGGCAGCTTTACGGGGCAAACGGGCAGCGGACATGTGATCACCATGGACGGACCGGCCGAATCCGGCGGTCGCAATCTGGGCCCCCGCCCCATGGAGATGCTGCTGCTCGGCCTGGGCGGCTGCACTGCATTTGATGTGGTTCGAATGCTGCAAAAAGCCCGCCAGAAGGTACTCGACTGCACTGTGGATATTGATGCGGAACGCACGGACGAAATACCGCGGGTCTATACCAGAATTCATATTCATTTCCGCGTCTATGGTCTGGAACTTTCTGAAAAGCATGTTTCCCGCTGTATCAGCATGTCGGCAAACAGGTACTGCTCTGCGTCCGTCATGCTGGGCAAAACGGCTGAAATCACCCACGATTATGAAATACTCGAAGGCCCTGCCCCGAAACAAGACATGCTCTCCGAACAATAAGCACCAGCCGCATGACCCCAGAGACAATACAGAACTTTGACAAAAGACATTTATGGCACCCATATGCGGTGCTGGACAGTGACGATCCCGTCTTTGTTGTTGAGTCTGCCGAGGGCTGCCGGATAAAGCTGAAAGATGGTCGCCAACTGATTGATGGTATGGCCTCCTGGTGGAGCGTCATACATGGATACAGCCACCCGGCCCTGAATGAAGCCATCAAAGATCAGGTTGATCAGATATCACACGTCATGTTCGGCGGCCTGACACATGAGCCTGCGGTACGGCTCGGTCAGGCATTGATTGACATAACACCTCAATCATTACGCTCTATTTTTTATGTTGACTCAGGTTCGGTGGCAGTGGAGGCTGCGCTGAAGATGGCTGTACAGTACCATCAGGCGAAAGGCCATATCAAAAAAACGAAGTTTCTGACCGTTCTTGGTGGTTACCATGGCGATACCTGTGGGGCCATGTCTGTCAGTGACCCGGAAAATGGTATGCATTCCATGTTTCAAGGCATTCTCAACCGGAATATCCATGCGCCACGCCCGAAATGCCGATTCCATGAAAACTGGGATCGGCTCGACTTTGAGGCCATGGAAAATCTGGTGGAAGTGCATGAACATGAAGTCGCTGCTGTCATTATTGAACCCATCGCACAGGGAGCTGGAGGCATGTGGTTTTACCATCCAGAATACCTGCAGTGTCTGCGCCGGATATGTGACAGACATGGCCTGCTGTTGATCTTCGATGAAATTGCAACCGGCTTTGGTCGAACCGGCGAGTTTTTTGCAATGCAGCATGCGGGGGTCGTACCGGACATTCTTTGTTTCGGAAAAGCACTGACCGGCGGCATGATGAGTATGGCGGCCGTCATGACGACCGGGGATGTCGCCCAGGCGATCCATGAATCTCCGGCAGGTGTATTCATGCATGGCCCTACTTTTATGGCCAATCCTCTGGCCTGTGCTGTGG
Source organism: Gammaproteobacteria bacterium (assembly GCA_022825085.1). Taxonomy (GTDB): domain Bacteria; phylum Pseudomonadota; class Gammaproteobacteria; order JAJDYQ01; family JAJDYQ01; genus JAJDYQ01. The sequence continues at coordinate 62,839 of JAJDYQ010000036.1, read as the reverse complement.
CCGGTGTCAGCATTAACCTGCTTCTGCAAAGCAACTGGCAACAACGGGTTCATACTATCGAAAAAATCATGCGTGTCGGGCTTGAACCCGCTCGCCAGTCATCCGCCGTACTTGATGTGCGTGTGCTGGGTGCCATTGGCGTTATAGAAACCCATAATCCGATTGATCAGGCCGAGCTTTGCCGGATATTTGTCGAACGCGGGGTCTGGATAAGACCTTTCAACCGATTTATCTATATCATGCCGCCCTATATCATCGAGGAGGAAGACCTTAACAGGCTGTGCCATGCCATGGTTGAGTCTGTAGAACGTTGCTAGCTCCCCGCTAATGACCTGCCTCCCTGCCAACTATTGCCGGAACATCACCAGATGCTCTGCATCAATACCAACCCTGACTTTCTGACCGGCGTTAATATCGAGATGGCTGGGCATCAGTGACAGCAGCTCATCACCATGTGGCGTGCGCAGTGTGTACATGATCTGCGCCCCCTTAAAGTGCCGATCTGTAATCAGGCAATCCACCCCACCTTCAACATCCAGCAGCACATCATCGGGCCGTAACAATACATCCACCCTGGTATCTTTCGGCCATGCGTAAGCACAATTACCCTTTAACAGCCCCAGAGAAGTATTAACCGATTCAGGGCCTGCCAAAACACCTTCAATCAAGCGTCCCTGGCCAATAAAGTCCGCAACGAAACGATTGCATGGTTCATGGTACAGGTTATACGGCAAATCCCATTGCATGATACAACCGTTGTGCATTACACCAACATGCTCACCGATGATGAATGCCTCTCCCTGATCGTGCGTCACAAACAGGGTCGTGGTCTGTCTTTGACGCAGGACTTCACGAATATCGAGAACCAGCCTCTCTCGCAGGTCAACATCGAGATTTGAAAAAGGCTCATCCATCAAAATTAACGGGGGATGCGGGGCGAGTGCCCTGGCAACCGCCACACGCTGCTGTTGCCCTCCGGATAGCTCATGCGGGTAACGATCCAGATAATCCTCCAGACCAACCAGCTCCAGCATTTCTTCGGCAATCCTGCGCTTTTCTGTTTTGCCCGACTTGTGCAACCCGAAGCTGACATTGTCTGCTACCGATAAATGCGGGAAAAGGGCATAGTCCTGAAACACCATGCCAATACCACGTTGCTCAGGGGGCACAGTCATCCCTCTGGAAGATATGACCCGGCCGTCCAGAATAATCTCGCCGGCCTGAATCGGCTCGAAGCCGGCTATTGCCCGCAGTACTGTTGTCTTGCCGCAGCCACTGGGACCCAATAAACAATTCAGCGTGGCATCACTGAAATCAAGCGAAAAATTATCAACGATAGTTTCCCGGCCGTAACTGCATCGAATATTTTTAATTTCCAGCGTACCCGCCATGATCCATCTCCGGTTTAATGCCTCGCAGAACGTCTGACCAATATGATGACAGGCACCAGACCGACAAGGATAAGAGTAATCGCCGGCAGGGCAGCACGTTCCCATTCCCCTTCGGATGTCATCTCATGGATACGTACTGCAAGCGTATCCCACCCGAATGGGCGCAGTAACATGGTAGCAGGCATTTCCTTCATGACATCCACCAATACCAGTAAACCCGCTGTCAACAAACCGGGCCTGAGCAGTGGCATATAAACCCGGAACATGGTGGTCATCGCCGATGCTCCAAGTCCGTGCGCTGCCTCGGCCAGACTGGTGCGTATGCGTCCGAGACCACTGTCTATTGGCCCATAAGCCACGGCAAGGAAGCGCACCACATAGGCAATAATCAGAGCAAACACACTGCCGGTCAATATCTGCCCAGAAATTTCCAGCCCGGCAAGAGCCGCCAGAGTATTTATAAAATTATCAATACTGGTAAAAGCCAGCATGATGCCGACTGCAAGCACCGATCCAGGCAGGGCGTAACCCAGAGTGGCGATATTCACCGCACTTTTAATTGTCAGATCAGCTCGATAGCGACGAGCGAAGGCCAGTATCATGGCACTGATGACGGTTAACGCAGCGGCTATACCCCCCAGTACGAGGGTATGCCACAACAGCCCCCAGTATCGACTGTTCAGATCCTCTGCCATGACCTCCCACGCCCAAAGGCCCAGTTGCAGCACGGGAACAATAAAGGCAATCACCAGCACCAGCCCTGCCGCCATGACAGCCCCCCACTTTCTCCAGCCATTGAGGCGATAACGAAAAATACGATTGCTTCGTCCTGTCTCATGGTATCTGGCGCGACCACGCAACTGCCTCTCGGTCGTCAGCGCAATCAAAACGAACACCAGAAGGAAAGAAGCCAGTTGCGAAGCTGCCTGCAGATTGAACAGACCAAACCATGCCTTGTAGATTGCGGTGGTAAAGGTATCGTAATTAAAGACCGCAACCGTACCGAAATCGGCCAGCGTCTCCATCAGAGCCAGAGACAAGCCGGCCACAATAGCGGGACGTGCTGTCGGAATACTGACACGAAAAAAGGCACCCCAAGCCGACAAGCCCAGGGAACGGGCCGTCTCAATCAGGCTGTTACCCTGGGTCAGAAAAGATGAACGCGCCAGCATGTAAACATAAGGGTACAGCACCAGTGACATGGCAGTAATAACACCACCCGTTGATCGCACTTCCGGAAACCAGTAACCATCATGTCCCAACATACTTCGCAGAGTACTCTGCACGGGACCGGCAAAATCCATTGTGCCCAATGCAACAAAGGCCATGACATAAGCAGGCACCGCCAGCGGCAACATCAATAACCAGTCAAACAGCCTGCAACCCGGAAACTCACACATCACCGTCAACCAGGCAAGACCAACGCCCAGTATGGTGACCAGCACACCAACGCCGAGCAACAACCAGACCGTATTGATCAGCAGGTCGGCCAACACCGTCTCTGCCAGATGCTGCCATACCGTATTGCCGGTCTGCATCCAGCCAGAGAAAACCACCAACAATGGGAAAACCACGATCATGGCCAGCATGATCGTGGCTATCTTCCAGACCGAAATTTTTATACGCGACATCCCGAACGGATTTGCCGGTGAAAAGTCCGGCTTTCATCGATTCCCATTGTAGCAACCTTTAACAAAGATTCCTGATCGGAGCCGGACAGCAACCACTATTTATAACCTGCCCGGTCCATCAACATCACTGAATCAGCCTGCAATTCACCAGCCTTTGAGACATTCAACCGATCCTGCCTGAAGTCACCCCAGGCCAGTACAGCGGCATCGGGGGCCACATCGGGATTGGCCGGATACTCCAGATTCAGGCCGGCAAACATCCCTTGCGCCTCGCTACCGGACAACCATTCGATCAGTTTAATCGCCTCGTCACGGTGGCGGGCATATCGGGTCACCCCTGCACCAGAGATATTAACGTGTACACCACGATCACTCTGGTTTGGCCAGAACAATGCCAATCGGGTATCGGGAGATTTCTTCATCAGGCGACCATAGTAATAGGTATTCACAATACCGACATCACACTGGCCTGCGGCAATTGCCTCCATGGTCCTGGTGTCATTTGAAAATGGTGCCGTCGCCAGATTGGCAACCCAGCCCCTGACAATCTCTTCAGTTTTGGCCTCACCATGCTGAGCGATCATCATGGCAATCAGCGACTGGTTATAGACCTTTTTGGAAGTGCGCAAACACAACCGGCCTTGCCACTTCGGATCGGCAAGCCCTTCATAGGTTGTCAACTCACCAGACTTGACACGGTCAGGTGCATAAACAATGGTACGCGCACGCACCGACAGGCCAAACCAGTGACCATCGGCATCACGCAGATAGGCCGGGATATTTTTCTCCAGCGCATCCGACTTTACCGGGGCCAGTACACCTTTCTCGGCCGCCTGCCACAGATTACCCGCATCGACAGTAATCAACATATCCGCCGGTGAGTTCTCACCTTCAGCATGCAAACGCTCCAGCAGGGGTGCCGCCTTATCCGTAATATATCTGATATCGACACCGGTTTTTTCGCTATAGGCGTCAAACAAGGGCTTAATCAGATGCTCTTTACGCGCCGAATAAACCACCAGCTCGTCGGCAGCCGTCACAACAAATGATGCCACGGAAAGCATGGCACCGGATAACAGCATGGCAAGCACTTTAAGTGCCTGATAATTTTCTACTTTCATTGCTAACTCCATTTTAGATACTCAATAAATTTGTGCTTTCGCCCTGCCTGCCACATCCAAAAAGCGGGAATCACCAGCACTGCACGGTCAACGAATAGCATGAAACGAATAATATTAAGAATCATTCTCATATGCAACAAAAAATCAAAATAATTTTCCGGCATCCGGCTCAACAATGTGCTGCCCGATAGCAGACTGCTGGCTGCTTTAAAAAACGGTTATTGGCCGGGCTTCCGTCAATCGGCCAGTATCCGACAGACCGGCCGACTGACAACCACCGGAAACAGCATTACTGCACCATAGCCCTGACCTGCAATCCCGGCTACAATCGCTTGCTCTATACCAACCCGGATATCAGGGTACTGGACCCGACACATAGACCTGCCTGATGGATGTCTCTCATATATTGGAGGAACTGAATCCTGCTCAGCGTGAAGCAGTCTCATGCTCCGATGGTGCGGTGCTGGTTCTGGCAGGAGCCGGCAGCGGCAAAACCCGCGTCCTGATTCACCGCATAGCCTGGCTGATTGAGGTTGCAGGCGTGTCCCCGTACCAAATCATGGCGGTTACCTTTACCAACAAGGCGGCCCACGAAATGCGCAGCCGGGCGGAAGCCATACTGCGCCACCCTGTCGGCGCGATGTGGATTGGCACATTTCACGGACTGGCGCACCGCTTTCTCCGCCAGCACTGGCGTGAAGCCAGACTGATTGAGGATTTTCAGGTGCTGGATGCAGATGACCAGTACCGGCTGATTCGACGAGTGATGAAGTCGCTTGAAGTGGATGAGTCGCGTTATCCGCCCCGTCAGGTGCAATGGTTCATCAATGCGCAAAAGGATGAAGGGCGCCGTCACCAGCATCTCAACGACTATGGTGACCCCATTCAGATACAGACGATTGACATTTATCGCGCCTATGAGGAAACCTGTCAGCGCTCAGGGCTGGTTGACTTCGCCGAGATGCTGTTGCGCACACAGGAGACTTTACGCGACACGCCGGACTTACTGAAGCACTATCAGGAACGTTTCATCCATATTCTGGCCGATGAGTTTCAGGATACAAACGCGATTCAATATGCCTGGATACGCCTGCTGGCAGGTGAACAGATCGATCCTTTTGTTGTGGGGGATGATGATCAGTCCATTTATGGCTGGCGCGGCGCACGCATCGAAAACATCCTGAATTTTACCAAAGACTACTCACAGGCACGGACCATCAGACTGGAGCAGAACTATCGTTCCACCGGCAATATCCTGGCGGCCGCCAATGCACTTATCGATAACAACTCCGGTCGCATGGGCAAAAAACTCTGGACCAATGACCGCGACGGCGCACCGATTGAGCTGTATGCTGCCTGGAATGACCGCGAAGAGGCGAGCTTTGTCATCGAACGCATACAACAGGCGGTTGACAAGGGGCAGTCATATGCCGATATCGCCATACTGTACCGTTCCAATGCCCAGTCACGCCTGTTTGAAGAGCAGCTCGTCGCCAAGGACATACCGTATCGTGTATATGGGGGGCTGCGGTTCTTCGAGAGAGCCGAGATCAAGGACGCTCTCGCCTACCTGCGCCTGATTAACAACCGCAACGATGATGCCTCATTTGAACGTGTAGTGAACATGCCCAGCCGCGGTATTGGCGAGCGCACAATGGAAACCATTCGGCAGGTCGCACGCGAACAATCCATCACCCTGTGGCGGGCTGCAACCTCGTTAACCGGCGGGGATCGACTCACGGCACGGGCCAGCAACGCCCTGCTTGCTTTTCTGAAACTCATTGATTCCATGGCCGGGCAGATAGAAACCGCACCATTACACGAGCAAGTGAACCATGTCATTGCACACTCCGGGCTATCCAGCCACTATGCCAAAGGCAAGGGCGAAAAGGCCGAACAAAAGCTGGAAAACCTGGAAGAGCTGGTCAGTGCTGCACGCGGGTTCACCCATGGCTATGACCCGGATGGACAGCCGGACATGGATATGCTGACCGCATTTCTGACCCATGCAGCACTGGAAGCCGGAGAAGGACAAAGTGCTGCGGGAGAAGCCAGTGTGCAATTAATGACACTGCACAGTGCCAAGGGACTGGAGTTTCAACTGGTTTTTTTATGCGGAATGGAAGAAGGACTGTTCCCTCACTCACGCCATTCCGGCGACGGGTCCGAGCTTGAAGAAGAACGCCGGCTCTGCTATGTCGGGATTACACGGGCCCGTGAAGAACTGGTGTTGAGCTATGCCGAATCCAGAACCCTGCACGGTAGCGAGGGTTATCGGGAAATATCCCGGTTTGCAAAAGAAATACCGGCCAATCTCCTCAATGAAATCCGCCCCCGGATCGGCATCACACAGGCGGCCCATGATGGCCTGCCCACAGACCGGCCTTCAGCAGCAGCACAAAGCCCGTTCAGGCTGGGTCAGCGGGTAAATCACAAAAAATTCGGCGAAGGCATGGTAACCAATATGGAAGGTGCCGGGCCACATGCCCGCATTGAAGTCCATTTTGCCGAGGCCGGCCCGAAATGGCTGGTGATCACCTATGCCGACTTGCAACCGATATAGTGACTCGTTCAATATTGGCGGGCGCGAAAAATCCTGATTAAGAGGATCTGCTTGATCACCGTGGGGGCTTCGATGTGGGCAATTACCTTCACGGCACCGCCAGATGAGCCGTAAATACCGGGCAATACTTTTCGACGATCCGATAGAGAAGGGCTTACTTGGGCCGGGGGCGCTGATTCAACGCACAACACAGCCCTGTTGGCATCAACCGTAATACAAGCCCATTGCCGTGGTGATCTCGGCATTCTGAATATGCACAGCTTGAGGTTCTCAAAGAAGAGACCTTCGCCGAAGCCAACTCGTGGTCTGCGTCAGAGGGCGTAACGCCGTGACTGGTAGTTTGCGGTATCCGGCGTCCCTCAGCTTTCCACCATCTCGATGACCAGGAAGCTAGACCATAACGGGGACCCCGTATGGTTGGCCGCAAGCACCGCAATGAGGAAATGCCGCGTCTCGCCCTCGATTTCAAAGCTAACGAGTTCGGCATCACCTTTGGAAAGGCTCGATTCGTGGTTGACGGCGTCATCATCAGAGGTGCCACAGACGGAGACCTGGTAGTTTGCGTAGCCTCGGCGGAAGCTGACAACACGGAGCTGCATGGGCAGGCTTCTGCCCAGGCAGCGATCACTTGACCCCCACTCCCGCGGCGTATCCTCGGCAAGTTCTCCTGCGAGCGAGAGATGCAGTTTTTGAGGCCCATATATCCTGCTTGGCGTAAGCTCCTCGGATGAGCCAATGATATTGCTCAGATGTTGCGACTGGATATAACCCAGGCTATCGCCCGAATCTGCATTGACTCCGAGAACCAAAAAGGAATTTTCGTCTTGCTTCTCAAGCTTCAGACGCAAGATCGGATTGTATGGACGATGCACGACTTTCACAGAGCCAGTCCCTTGAGGATCCCTAAACTCAATCCTGGTCGGAACTGCCGTCGCCCTGTTGACAGCAAACCAGTTCGTGTTCGGTTCCACGTGTTGGTAGAAATCGAACCTGGCATCCTGCAGCGCTGCGGCAACAGCCTGCTCCACAGCCACCTCCACATCATAATCGCGAATCTCTCTGAGTTGCGGCTCCAGCGCCTTATTAAACAGGAAAACGCTGCCGAGAAGCACTGCTGCGCTGCCACCCATACTGAGTGGGCCAAAGTTAAAGCCAGCCTGTGAGACACCACCCAGAATTCCGTAGAGAAGTGAGGAAACAGCGCATGCAAGCACTACCGAGACCACCAGCGCGGTCACCTGTTCGGTGAAGGTAGCAAGCGCGACACCAGCACCAAGACAACCCACGATCACTATCGCGACAAAGATAAATGGACCTTTTACGTCTGTCATTTTCAACTCCTGCTCATCGAAAGCCGAGCCCTGTCGATCAATTTATACTACTTCAGATTAATATGTTGTTCAATAACTGCATGGGCTCTGCTAGTCAAGACAGTGATGTTCCCTCCAGGCAAAGCCATAGTGCCCTTCCTGGCGGGAATGCCGGCCTTTTTAGTCGATCAGACGCAACAGCGGTGCTGCAGGCTGGGCCAGCGGATAAACCACAGAAAATCTGGCGCATGGTGGCCAATATGGAAGGTGCCGGGCCACATGCGCGTATTGAAGTCCATTTTGCCGAGGCCGGCCCGAAATGGCTGGTGATCACCTATGCCGACTTGCAACCGATATAACAATTCATTTACTATCAGGAGAAGCTCCCCAACTGGCCGGAGCATCCCTGAACTGGAAATCCCAAAGGAGGATTGAAATGGAACGTCGTGGTTTTATTAAAAACGCAGCAGTAACCGCATTACTGGGCGGTTCTGTCGCAGCCTGTGACAAAGCGGAACAAAGCACACAGGAAGTATCAACTTCCGCCCCGGAGCCTGCACCGGCGACCGGATCGGAAACCATGGAATGGAAAATGGTCACCACCTGGCCGAAGAACTTCCCGGGTTTGGGCACAGGTGCCAATCATCTGGCGAAGCTGATTGGCGAGATGAGCGGTGGCCGTCTCACGGTCAAGGTCTATGGTGCCGGAGAACTGGTTCCCGCCTTTGAAATTTTTGACGCCGTTTCCCAGGGCACGGCTGAAATGGGGCATGGTGCCGCCTATTACTGGAAGGGCAAGTCGGAAGCCGCGCAGTTTTTTACTGCCGTTCCTTTTGGCTTGACGGGCCAGGAAATGAACTCATGGCTTTACCATGGCAACGGCATGGAGCTGTGGGCAGAGGTCTATGCCCCCTTCGGACTGGTACCTACCGCCGCCGGTAACACCGGAGTGCAGATGGGTGGCTGGTTTAACAAGGAAATTAACAGCGTTGCCGACCTTGAGGGCCTGAAAATGCGCATCCCCGGACTGGGAGGCGAAGTCCTGAAACGTGCCGGCGGCACACCGGTATCACTGCCGGGCGGCGAGATTTTTCCATCACTGCAATCCGGTGCCATTGATGCGACCGAATGGGTCGGCCCATACAACGATCTGGCCTTCGGCCTGTATAAAGCAGCAAAACACTACTACTATCCCGGCTGGCATGAACCAGGTTCGACGATGGAATGCTTTATCAACAGAGATGCCTTCAGGGCCCTGCCAGATGACCTGCAAAGCATAGTGACCAACGCCAGCCGCGTAGCGAATCAGGACATGCTGGCTGAATACACGGCGCGCAACAATCAGGCACTTAAATCCCTGGTGGAAGAACACCGTGTTGACCTGCGCAAATTCCCGAATGAAGTACTGGCAAAATTAAAGGCAATTTCCGACGAAGTAGTAGCCGAAGCCGCCGCCAAAGACCCGTTAAGCCGCAAGGTCTATGAATCGTTTGTGTCATTCAGGGACCAGGCCAAAGCATGGCATGATATTTCGGAACGCGCCTACATGAATGCCCGGAGCTAAGCACCGGGCATGAACTGACCTGAAAGGCTGGCCCTTTGCATCGCATCAGCCGGATGCCATAGAACCAATCGTTCCAACCGGCATCCGGCTCATTTCGCGTGCCGTCCCGGCTGAACTCGGTCGTTAAGCTCAAGCAAGCCAAGGAAGGATGATGGGATACCGTCATAGATACAGACGAAGAAGCTATGCCTCATCAATAGTTCGAGATGTAGCCGTTATCGGATCAAAGGCAAGCTGGTCAGGCGCTCTTTGGCTCGGAGGCATATCATTTGTCACCTTTTACTTCGTGTTGCCATCTTGGATAGGGTCAATTCTCCAAGAGCAAGGAAGCAATATGCACTACCCAATACTGGAAGCAGCCTTTGCTCGTCGCCTGCATTGGCTTCAGTGGGTCGGCATAGCCACAGGCCTCATTGGCCTGTATTTCGCAGTAAGAAATTACCACTTAGGCAGTAACGCTCGCCGGGAAGAATGCAGCTTGGTAAGTTTAATTTCGAAGCTACTTGGAAGATCCATTGATTAAGAATTTAACAAATAATTCAAGGCACAACCTTTGGCTGCTGGGATGTCTCACCGCTTCGCGGTGAGTCGCCCCTTAATATGGTTGCTAGGCATATAAAACCAGAGGATAGAGCTTGAATTGAATAGAGAAAAATCATTTGGCGATTATCAGGAAGATGGACATATTTGGATTACTTTATCCACTGGAGAGTATTACCCTGATGTGTTACCACGAGCATGTGAATTATATAAACCTGTGTTGGTTACATTTGGGCATTTATTGGAGTCATCTCATTCCTCTACCAATTTATTTCTGGAAATATCAGAAACGAAACCACAGTGGATGCGAATACAGCTATATCGAGTGTTCAGAAAATATGCTAGCCCGGAAACACCTGTGGAAATGTTGAAAAAGAAATCTGCCGCCCAAAGCATATGCGATCAATTTGGTTACAGATTTCGACCAATTACTGAAGTGCAGTCAAAATTTAAATCTCGTCCAATGCCAGATGAGGCATTATGCGCCGTACTCTGGGAGTATAAGGATAGGGGTAAGAAAGGTTACGATCTGACAGAACGGCTATTTAATATCGTTCGAGAGCAATATTCACATTTAGATATAATTGGGCCAGAACGAGCAGGAAAAGATGTAATTCTAGGCGAATTATTTGGCGATTATCCAAAGCCTGACCGCCCAGTAGACTTTGTATTGATTAATGATGGCAATCCAGTCGCAGTAGGCCTTACTCGCTACGATTCAGATAGAGGGGGTGCACAAGAAGATGACCGAACTGGCCAATATCGTGATTGTGCCAGTGAGATTCTTGGTTATGCCGAATCTAAAGGCATGAACCTCAAGGTCATATTCCTAAATGACGGCCCAGGTTTACTTCTCGGTTCTATGTGGCGTGACTATGCCTATATTGAGAACTCATGGGATGGAAAGGTAAAAGTTGTGACATTGAGAATGTTCTCAGAACGAATCACGGAAGATTGGTTACAATCTTAGGCATAGGTGAGAAATGGCAACAGGAATTCCAAAGAAAGATAACGCAAAATTAAATGGCAAGGTACATCTTGCCTACAAAGATAAGATAAGCGAAGAAGAATTGCTAAAAATACAACCCCCCTGTTTTGATGCGTTCAATTCAAGCACAACCGGGAAAAGGCTGTATTTTGGAGATAATCTTGATGTGTTAAGGACGCTTTTGGATGATAAGGCAGTTTGTGGAAAAATTAGTCTTATCTATATTGATCCACCATTTGCAACCCAAAGTCGTTTTCTTTCTCGAAAACAATCGCAAGCATATGATGACACATTGTCTGGCGCGGCTTTCGTAGAATTCTTGCGGGCACGTCTTATTCTACTGCATAAACTCCTATCTAATAATGGTTCTATATATTTGCACTTAGATGAAAAAATGATTTTCGAAATGAAAATTATAATGGATGAGATATTTGGATCAGAAAACTATAGAAATTTAATTATCCGTAAAAAATGCAATCCGAAAAATTACACTCGTAAAGCATATGGGAATATTGCAGACTTCATCCTATTCTATACGAAAACCAGAAATTACATATGGAACAAACAGACTGTACCCTTATCAGAAGAAAGCCAGAAAGAATATCAATATGTCGAAGAAAATACAGGTCGCAGGTTTATGAAGGTTCCAGTTCATGCACCCGGTACACGAAATGGTGAAACGGGTAAGCCTTGGCGAGGAAAAATGCCACCGCCTGGCAAACATTGGCAGTATACGCCTAAGTTATTAGATGAAATGGATGTCAGAGGCGAAATTTACTGGTCAAAAAACGGAAATCCTCGAAGAAAAATATACTTGGATGAACACTCTGGCGTTGGAGTACAGGATATCTGGCTAGACTTTCGTGATGCGCACAATCAAAACGTGAAAATAACCGGGTATCCTACCGAGAAGAATCCAGACTTATTGAAACGAATAGTATCAGCATCATCTAATCCTGGAGATTTAATTTTTGATTGCTTTGCAGGGTCAGGCACTACCCTTGCAGTGGCAGATAAAATGCAGAGGAACTGGATTGGAGTTGACAACAGTATTGAGGCGATTAAGACGACTCTTAATCGCTTTGAGAAAGGACTGGAACCTATGGGAGATTTTGTCACCCCCAAAAAGGTTCTTGGCAAAAGGATTAATAGCAAGCAGCAAACTCTTTTTGGTTCACTAGATATGGATAATGAACATTCCCCAAGTTACCCAAATCCGAATCATAGTACTATTTACGATTTTTCCTTTTTTCTCCCACAATGCTCTCCAGATGAGCTAAGAAGATTTTCTCAAGAATGGTTTCTCAGAAACAATGCTTCGAGCTCTCGATTGAGTAACACATCGAATGGCGTAGAAGAAAGCAGTTATGCAGATATTATCTTTTACTTGCACAAAGAAGATAAAAAATTAGCTAAAATAATAAATGAGGTAGGGCCATGCAACTTGATTGGCAATCATACCGGGTTTGAATTTCTTGTTGATGCGATCATTAGTCAGCAGTTATCAAAATTAGCCGCCGACTCAATAATCAAGAAATTTAAGGGATTATTCAGCGGCAAAAGCATCTCAGCATGTAATTTCCTTAAAATAATCAGAGAAAATGTTAAATCATCTGGCATATCAGATAGAAAGTATGAGTATATTTATGACCTCAGCACCAAGATAAATGATAAAAGCCTGATACTTAGAGATTTACAAACTGAAAGTGATGATGTAGTTCGCTATGAGTTGAAAAAAATAAAAGGCATCGGAGATTGGACGGTAGATATGTACCTGCTTTTTGGGCTCGCTAGGCTTAATGTGTTCCCTCAACATGACTTGGCACTAAAGAAGATAATAAGCAGTGTTTACAAAGTTCCGCAAGATGATATTAATTCAATTATAAAAATATCAAAACGCTGGGAACCATATAAAAGCATTGGCGCTTGGTATCTTTATCGCTATCGCAATCAAAACACCTAACAAGGTGCTGTCGACAACTCTGCTGCGTTCTATTGCCATCGGTGAGCTTGGGGATTATGCATTCAAACAACCATAGAGTTCAAGATGTCTCAAAAAATATATTTTGATGAATCAGGTTTTACAGGAAATAACCTCCTAAGTCCAAATCAAGAATTTTTTTCATACAGTTCCGTTGCAACAAATGACGACGAAGCAAAAGACTTTGTTGAGTACCTAATCAAAAAATATAGCATACAGAACAGTGAATTAAAGGGAAGGCAGCTTGTAAAATCCAGCAAAGGAAGGAAGGCAATATCCGAAATAATGAGAAAATTTAGAGGAAGGATAAAAATATCTCTTTCTAATAAAAAGTATGCATTAGCTAGCAAATTTTTTGAGTACATTTTTGAGCCATGCATATCTGAACAAAGCTCCATGTTTTATGACATAAATTTCCATAGATTTATTGCAAACATTTTATATATCGAGTTGGCGACGCGAGGAGCCGGCGCAGAAGAGATACTTTTAGAGTTTGAATCATTGATGAGGAGCGATGAAGAAGTAAACCTAGAAAATATCTTCAGCAGCTCTACTCATCCAGAAAATTCACCAATATTGGTACAGATTCGGGAGTTTGCCGAAAACAAAAAGTCATCTATAAAACAAGAGCTAGACTCATTGGCTGATAATGGGCTAGATAAATGGATATTAGACTTGACTGATAGCTCTTTGTTCACATTGTTAGCAGCGTGGGGACAAGAATATGAACAGCTCACGGCCATTTGTGATGATGCTAAACCATTACACCATGATCAGCAGCTATACAAAGTGATGATCAACCGTGAAGATAAAAAATATTTAAGCATTGCTGGTGACGACCATCCTATTACATTTAATTTATCTGGCTCAATTAAGCTGGTAGCCTCAAAAACCTATCATGGCATCCAACTAGCCGATACTATAGCAGCAGCTTCCATTTTCGCCATAACCAATAACTCAGACAAACATGCCTTAAAATGGAGAAAGTATATCTCTGAAATTATAGTCCCGGGGAGCTTATTCCCTGACATCAATTATATTGATCTCTCTGAATTGGAAGCCCAACGAAACGCGGTACTCCTGCAAGAGTTACACTCTCGGTCGAAGGAAGGAATACCCTTGCTGGAAGGCATGCATGAATACATTCAGTTTATTGGTCAACAACTGATGTATAACTCCATTATAATGAATGCATAACAAATGGTTCCAGTTCGTTTCAAGGCTAGGCTGCATGCACCCCTCCATCCAACGCGCCTTCGGTGCACGGCTGAACCAGACATTGGCCGCAAAAAAACATGGGGAAACATATGAAACAAATACTGACAATAGAAGCGCTTCAAGAAGAGGCGTCAAATTTCGCCGGCATGGAGACCTCGCATGATGAACCTTCTCTCTATGGCGTGACAGACGGTAAAGCTGTGGGCACATATCTGGAGCAGAAGTTTACTTCTTATCTCGCAGAAGAATATGAATATGAGCAAGGAAATTCTGCATCGGGGATAGACTTGCCTGATCTTGGAGTTGATATAAAAGCAACAAGTATTAAACAACCTCAGTCATCATGTCCTTTCAAGTCTGCGTCACAGAAAATATTCGGATTGGACTATCATCTGCTTGTGTTTGTATATGAAAAATCTGACGATGACCAAAGAAGAACCGGAAGGCTAACTATGCAGCATACGATTTTTGCAGAAAAAGAGCGCACAGCAGATTTTCAAACCACCAAAGGGCTTCTGGAGATACTTGAAAGAGAAGGAAACAAGGATGATGTAATAGCATTTATCATAGAACGAAATTTACCTGTAGATGAAATTGGTGCAGAACAGCTTGCAGACAAAATCCTGGAATCTCCACCAAATCAAGGATACTTGACGATATCAAATGCTCTTCAGTGGCGACTTCAGTATAGTCGAATTATACAGAAAGCTGGAGAGGTATCTGGCATCACAAGGATTCGATGAGTTATGGCAAAGAAGACCATTAATAAATGGCAGTTTGGAGATTTTCAAACCCCCATTGATTTAGCCAGAAAGGTTGTTGATATTCTGAAACGAAATCATGGAATAAATCCGGATGTTATTATAGAACCAACGTGTGGAAAAGGCGCATTTATTCATGCCTCTCATGAAGGGTTTAAACAATCAAAAATTCTTGGTTTTGAAATTAATCCTCTTTATGTAAAAGAAGCGAGATCATTGTCAGGGACGGATTCTGGTAAAAATAGTCCGATAGTCAATGAGGCAGATTTCTTTAGTACAAATTGGGATAATGTGATTGCTGGATTGCCTGGATACCTTCTCATAATTGGCAATCCACCCTGGGTGACAAGCAGCGAACTAGGGTTGCTCAATAGCCAGAATCTGCCAGATAAATCTAACTTTCAAAACAGGAAAGGCATCGAAGCTATTACAGGTTCCGCAAATTTTGATATTTCAGAATGGATGCTGTTGCAACATGTGAAATGGCTCTCGCAAAGAGAAGGCGCAATAGCATTTCTTTGTAAATACTCTGTTGCCAGAAAAGTCATGCGGCAAGTAAGGCAAAACCCAAATCATCGTTTCTTCGGTCATATATACCCTGTCAATGCCAAAACATATTTTGGTGCATCAGTGGAAGCATGTCTGTTCATTTTGACAACAGATACAGGAAATGCGGATTGTGAAGTATATAAATCCCTGGACTCCTCAATGTCTTCACATATTATTGGAGAAAGAGACGGGTATGTAGTCAATGATGTAACCAAATATGAAAAATGGAGACACCTGAGAGGACAAGATCCGAAATATATTTGGAGGTCGGGTATAAAACATGACTGCTCAAAAATAATGGAGTTAGAGCCATCTAATAATGGATACAAGAATGGGCTTGGCGAAAATATAGAATGTGAAGACGAGTATATTTATCCGTTATTAAAAAGCTCGGATGTAGGGAACGGGAGAATAGGGGCATACCGAAAAGTGGTTTTAATAACACAGAGGCATGTTGGAGAAGATACTGCAATTATAAAGAATAGTGCGCCGAATACATGGGAATATTTGATGAGCCACCGAGAATATCTTGATAATCGGAAAAGCTCCATTTACAAAAACAAGCCTGATTTTTCAGTTTTCGGTATTGGAGAATATTCCTTCAAAAGATGGAAAGTTGCAATATCGGGTCTATACAAAAGACTAAAGTTTAATCTTGTAGGGCCACTAAGCGGAAAAACCGTCGTATTTGACGATACAGTCAACTTTTTGTCATTTGACACAAAAAAAGAGGCGGAATTTGTTTATCACTTAATAACATCCGAACCTGCGCAGGAATTTTTTGATTCAATCATTTTCTGGGATGAAAAGCGCCCCATAACAACACAAATATTGAGGAGGCTATCAATAAAAGAAGTTGCAAAAGAGCTTGGTGAGCTTGCTCAATACCAGAGTCATGGAGCGGCACAAGTGGATACCCTGACAGGGCAGATCGAGCTGAGTATTGCAGAATCAAAATCGAAGTACAAAGCCAGAGCCAGCAATTAACAAGGCGCTGCACTCGGACGGCAACTCTGCTGCGCTCCATTGCCGCTACTCAGTCAGGCGTCAGGCATCCGAGAAAAAATACAGCCACTTATTTATGCCACTGTTCAGAAGCAGCTCTCCGAGTTGAATGGCATGGATACCTCAATGACAGCCTATCCCAGAGAACTCGAAGAAGAGAATCACCATCTGAAAACAGGATGTGGCAAACTACCCGTAAATAATTTCAGGAAGCCATGTGACGAGTAGAGGCCAGACCGAGAGTATGATCAAAGCAAGCAACTGGATCACAATAAAGGGCAGCACGCCTTTATAGATTTGGGTCGTCGTCACACCGGCGGGCGCGACGCCGCGCAGATAGAAAATAGAAAAGCCGAATGGCGGTGTCAAAAATGAAGTTTGCAGGTTGATCGCTATCATCACACCCAGCCAGACGGGGTCGACGCCCATGGTCAGCAGGACCGGGCCGACGATGGGCACAATGACAAAGATAATTTCGATAAAATCAAGTACAAACCCGAGCAGAAACATCAACACCATGACGGCCAGCATGGCACCAAACACGCCACCGGGCAGGCTGCTGAGCAGGCGATGCACCGCATCATCCCCGCCAAAACCACGAAATACCAGCGAAAAAATGGAAGCACCGATCAGGATA
Source organism: Gammaproteobacteria bacterium (assembly GCA_022825085.1). Classification (GTDB taxonomy): domain Bacteria; phylum Pseudomonadota; class Gammaproteobacteria; order JAJDYQ01; family JAJDYQ01; genus JAJDYQ01. The sequence continues at coordinate 45,580 of JAJDYQ010000036.1, read as the reverse complement.
AGAAAAACCATACAGGAAATCCGGGTGGTGGTGCGCACAACATCCCGCAATATATCCATATTGAACTGCCGCTGACCGACAGCGAGCAGGATGGCACCGACGGCACCGACAGAAGCCGCCTCGGTCGGTGTTGCCAGGCCGGCCAGAATGGAACCAAGCACGGCGAAAATCAGCATCGTGGGCGGCACCAGCACATGCAATGTCTGCAACAACAACTGCCGGCGATTCAGGGTATGTTCGGCGGCGGGTATGGCAGGCATGGCCTCAGGCTTGATGATCGAGACCAGTACCAGCCAGACGATATACATAAAGACAAGCAACAAACCGGGTATCAGCGCACCGGCAAAGAGATCACCGACCGAAACCGTTTCGGGAGAAAAGATATTCAGGGAAAGCTGCGCCTGCTGATAGGCACTGGACAGCACATCACCGAGCAACACGAGCACGATGGAAGGCGGAATAATCTGCCCCAGGGTGCCGGACGCACAGATCGTGCCACAGGAAACAGCGGGTGAATAACCGCGGCGCAGCATGGTCGGCAAAGACAACAGACCCATGGTGACCACGGTTGCCCCGACGATTCCGGTACTGGCCGCCAGCAACATACCGACAATGGTGACGGATATACCCAATCCGCCGGGCAGGGAACCAAACAGCATCGCCATGGTATCCAGCAGATTTTCGGCGACACGGGAACGTTCCAGCATAACCCCCATAAAGACAAACAGCGGCACGGCGGCGAGCGTCTCATTGGTCATTATCCCGAACAGCCGCCCGGACAAAAAGCCAAAATCACCGGGATTAAACGTATTGGTAAGGATGCCGATACCACTGAACAGAATGGCGGTGCCGGCCAGACTGAATGCCACCGGGAAGCCTGCCAGCAGAACCAGACACACGGTCAGGAACAACCACAGCGCCATCCATTCGTTCATGTCTTACTCTCGCAGTCTGCGGGGAAATCCTCCAGCCCCATGATGCGTGCGGCGTTATGGATAGCCATGGATATACCCTGCAACAACAACAGCAGGGCCGCTAATGGAATAATCGATTTCAGCAGAAAAATCGCCGGGATGCCGCCTGTCTGTCTGGAACCCTCCATGAGCTGCCAGGAAGTCACCACATAAGGCAGGCTGATCCAGAGGATCAATGTACAAGTCGGTACGAGCAACAGGATAACGCCCAGCAGATTAATCCGGCTTTGAGCACGAGGGGATAATTTACGGTGCAGCACATCGACACACACATGCCCCCCATCCTGCAAGGTCCATGCAGCACCAAGCATGAAAACAACGGCGTGCATCCAGAGATAACTCTCCTGTATCCAGATGCGACCAAACTGAAAGCCGTAGCGCATGACGACCACCGCAAACGTCACCACAACAACGGCCAGGACCAGCCAGCTTACTGACTTGCCGACCCAGGCGTTCAGCCGGTCGATAAATCCGGCAAGTATGAGCAGGGGTTTCATGATGCGGTCATTATAGAGCATGAACCTGTCCGGGATAACGGGTTTTACGCAGGGAATCCCGAAACAGACCATCATGGCAGGCTTGCGATGCCTTGATTGCACTGCAATCGAGGTGTAAATTAAACCGCTGCAACCATCAGGGGACATGACCATGGCAAGCATCACGATTCGCAATCTCGACGACGATGTAAAGGCGCGTCTGCGCGTGCAGGCTGCGGAACATCACCGCTCAATGGAAGAGGAAGCCCGACAGATCCTCCGCCAAGCTGTCGGTCACAAACCGGATTGCCGGAATCTTGTGAGTATCATCCGAGCCCGGATCGAGCCCCTCGGTGGAGTGGACCTGGAGTTGCCACCACGCGGCCCGGGGCGTGAACTGCCTTCCTTCGATTAAGCATACGACCGTGTCCTGGCTGCTTGACACCAATGTCGTATCCGAACTCCTGCGTCCGTCGCTGCATCCGGCGGTAGAGGCGTGGGTCGAGGAACGTTCAGCGATAGATTTATATTTCTCGGCGGTTGGTGAAGCGGAGTTGCGCTATGGTGTTGCGACTCTACCTATGGGCCGACGCCGGGATGCGCTTGCTCTCGTGGTCGAGGCAATTTTGCGAGAAGATTTCAATGGTCGAATCCTTTCTTTCGACCGCGCTGCAGCCTGCCAATATGCAGACATTGCCGCCATGCACCGCGCCATCGGTCGCCCCATCGCACCAATCGACTGCCAGATAGCTGCCATCGCACGTTCGCAGGAAATGGCAGTGGTCACCCGCAACATCCGCGACTTCGAGGGCATGGATGTAGAAGTCATCGATCCCTGGACGGCAACATGAGCGGCACCACCGAAGCCTTCGCACGAGTCAAGATCGATGCCCTGCTCAAGGATGCAAGCTGGAACCTGACTGACGGCTCCAGCGTGTTATTCGAACACACCCTGCCCGACGGCACCCAGGCCGACTATGTGCTGTGCGACCGACAGGGCCGGCCCATGGCAATACTGGAAGCCAAGCGGGCCAGCACCGACCCCATAACAGCGCAGGACCAGGGGTGCCACTATGCCGAACAGCTCAATGTACCCTTCGTATTCCTGTCAAATGGCGAAGAAGTGCGATTTCTGGACCGGGAAACAGACGCCCACGCCCGCCCAATCGCTGGCTTCTATGCCCAGGACGATCTCGAACGGCACATCGCAGCACGACAGACCCGCCGCGACCTCGCCACAATCGCCATCGACCGGCAAATCGTCAACCGCGACTACCAGATAGAATGTATTGAAGCACTGTCTGCCGAAGTCTCCCGTGGACGACGCAAACTGCTGGTCGAAATGGCGACAGGCACCGGCAAAACCCGCACAGCGACCGCCTTCATCAAGCGACTGTTCGAGGCAGGCAGGATCACCCGCGTACTGTTTCTGGTGGATCGCATCGCCCTGGCGCGGCAGGCCGAAGACGCCTTTACCGACCACCTGCGCGACTACCCCTGCCATGTGCTGCGCCCCGGTCGTGGCTTTGACCGCGCCAAACGCATCACCATCGCCACCCTGCAAACCCTGATTGCAGACTACCGCAACCTCTCCCCCGGCTACTTCGATCTGGTCATCACCGACGAATGCCACCGCTCCATCTACGGCCAGTGGAGTGGCGTACTGCGACATTTCGATGGCGTTCAACTCGGCCTGACCGCCACCCCCTGCACCGCGGAGGCCGACCACTCCCCCGACCCGGAAGACAGTCAATTCGTGCGCGACACACTGCGATTTTTCGAACTCACCGAACCGACCTACCGCTACACCCTGCGCACCGCCATCCATGCAGGCCATCTGGTCCCCTACCGCATATACCGGGCCATGACCGTCAAAACCGCTGCCGAAGGTGGATTCCCGGTCAGCCGCAACGAACTCGACTGGAGCGCGATGGACGAACAGACCCGTACCGAATTTGAAAAACAATTCGCCAGTTTGGGCCAGGACACCATCACGGTCGATCCGCGCACCCTGGAACGCCGGTTCACCATCCCCGAACGCAACCGCGCCCTGGTAAGGGAATTTCGTGATGCGCACGAAAAGGGCTTCATGGGCCGCGACGGCATCCGACGCTGGCCCACCTGGGGCAAAACCATCGTGTTCGCGGTGACCAAACGACATGCCGAAACACTGGCAGAAATGTTCGATGCACACTTCGCCGACAAAAAACCACATCCGGCGACGCGCTACGCCGACTTCGTGGTCAGCGATGTCGGTGGGGGTCCGGCACCCGATCCCGGTGCCATCATCAAACGCTTCAAGGAAGAAGAATTCCCGCAAATCCTGGTCAGCGTCAACATGCTCGATACCGGCTTTGACTGCCCGGAAGTGGTCAATCTGGTCATGGCGCGATTCACCCGCAGCACCATCCTGTACCGGCAGATGCGCGGGCGCGGCACCCGCAAGGCACCGCATATCGACAAGACCGGATTCACGATCTTCGACTTTGTCGGCGTGACCGATTTTCACGGCGACGACGATGCAGCAGTCAGCGGCAGTCATATCCACGAAACGCAACCCGGCTACACCCCCGGTGAACCCCACCAACTGCTGACCCTGGATGTCAACGACCACATCGACCCGATGAGCCGCGACTGGCTCACTCTGGACGAAAGCGGTCGGATCGTGCGTCCGCCGGAACACGAAGCACGCGCTGCTGCCATCGGCATGAAATTTGAGGCATGGCGAAGCGAACACAAAGGATTCAACACCGAACAGATGCGCTGGGTAGGGCTGATCGGCAGCCGTGTCAAGACAGACATGATGGATGCGTTTGGCGAATGGGACTTTGACGGTCACCCGTTCACTGCACTCGGAGGCTACGACCAGGCGCGGCGCGTGTTCGGCGGCGAGCAATCCCTGGAGCGGCTGATCACCGAACTCAATGCCGCCGTGTTTGGCAAACCGGACGATTCCCGCATGGAGAAAGGATAATGCCCATGACCCCCGAACTGCGGCGCGGCATCGACCGCATCCGCGATTACCTGTTCGGCGGCGGCTACCCGAACCCCGCACAAAACGCCGAACAACTCAGTTTTCTGATCTATTTCTATATGTACGAAGCAGCAGACGCGGCGCGGGTACGTGCGGCAAAGCGACCGGGCACCGCACCCTACAACAGCGCCTTCAAAGACAAATGGACCCTGCGCGACCCACGCAATGCACCCCAATCGGGCGAGACCACCGTGCCGGGAGAACGGCTGCGCTGGTCATCCTGGGCGAATGCACTGAACGGCGAGCGGCTGGTCAACTGGGTACGCGAAGAAGTCTTCGCATTCCATGCCGCAATCGCTGCCAATGGCGCGACTGACTTCATGGACGGTGCCCGGCTGATCATCGACGAACCGACCGTGCTCACCCAGGTAGTCAGCCAGCTCAACGACCTGCATCTGCACCGCGTGGATGCAGATACCAAGGGCGACCTGTTCGAGCATGTGCTGCGCCAGATCCGGCAGGCCGGCGAACTCGGCCAATTCCGCACACCGCGCCATGTCATCCGCACCCTGATCCGACTGGTCGATCCCCGCATTGGCGAAACGATATACGACCCGGCGGCCGGCACCGCCGGCTTTCTGGTCGGCGCCTGGGACCACATCCGGCTCGCCAACTCCTCGCCCGACGGCATTGAAGAAATGGAGGCGGATGGCAAGAAAATCCGGCGCGGGCTGGGCGACATACTCAGCCGCGATGCGGTCAGACAGCTACACGAGGCCACCTTCTATGGCACCGATGTTGATCCGCAGATGGTACGCCTCGCCACCATGAACCTGACCCTGCGCGGCCTCGACCATGTCCACATATTGCGGCGTGACGCCCTGACCCGCTCACTGGACCGCACCGCCAGAGCGGAACTCGGCCTGCCCGCCAATGGATTCGATGTCATCCTCGCCAATCCGCCATTCTCCGGCCGACTGGACAAGGACCGCATTGTCGAAGACGTGAAAATCGGCAAAACGGCGCAGACCGAACTGCTGTTCCTGCAATACATGCTCAACCAGTTGCAGGAAGGCGGCCGCTGCGGGGTCGTCGTCCCGGAAGGCGTACTGTTCGGCTCCACCGGCGCACACCGCGAACTGCGGCGCAAACTGCTCGAAAACAACACCATCGAAGCCGTGCTGTCACTGCCGGGCGGCGTATTCAACCCCTACTCCGGCGTCAAAACCTCGGTACTGATATTCCGCAAGGGCGGCACAACCGAGCGGGTGATGTTCCTGCACGCCGACAACGACGGCTTCAAACTGGACGCCAACCACGACCAGCCCATCGAAGAAGACGACCTGCCCGCCCTGACCGAAGCATTCCGCAACCGGCAGGCACAATGGATAACATGGCACGACCGCGACCCGAACACCGACTGGACAGAAAAATGGTGGTTCGCCGACACCGACGCCATCCGCACCGCCGACTACAACCTCAGCGCCAACCGCCACCGACCACAAAACCGGGCCAGGGTAGAACACCGCGACCCACTGGAAATTCTGGAGGAATTGCGGGCGATTGAGACGGAGATTCTGGGGGAGACTGAGGGGTTGGCCGAGGCGGTTCGGAGAACAACTTCCCAATGATATCAACGACCTCACTCGGTGAGATTTGCCAATTCATGGGCGGGGGAACACCATCCCGGAAAATTCGGCAATATTGGAATGGACACATTCCGTGGGCGACCGTGAAGGATTTTCGAGCAGATCGAATCTCGCAAACGGATGAGTTCATTTCTCAGGAAGGGCTGGATAACTCGGCGTCGAAAATTGTTTCGTCGGGGACTGTTCTCCTTGTAACAAGGGTAGGTCTAGGTAAAGTCGCAATAGCCGATGTCGATCTTGCGATAAACCAAGACATCAAGGCCGTTGTGCCTGCTGAAGGCCTGCTACCCGAGTTCTTGTTCTGGTCGCTGAAGTACCTTGGCCCAGAGATCGAACACAAGGGAACAGGCGCGACTGTCAAGGGCATTACGTTGCGGGATGTTCAAAATCTGGAAATTCCCCTCCCCCCGCTCAACGAACAACGCCGCATCGTCAACATCCTGAACCGGGCGGCCAAAATCGAGCGGCTGCGCAAACAGGCACAGGAACGCCTGCAGGAATTCATCCCGGCCCTGTTCATCAAAATGTTCGGCAACCCGACAGACAATCCGATGGGGTGGACGAAATGCAGGATAGGGCAGGTTTGCGTGCAGACAGAGACCCGCAACCCCGGAGAAACTCCCTCAGCTCAATTTCGCTATGTCGATATTTCCGGTATTGACACCGTTCAGAAGAGAATTGCCGCCACCCGATTGCTGCTCGGCAAAGATGCGCCAAGTCGGGCAAGAAAGGAAATTCGGACGGATGATATCCTTGTATCGTCGGTCAGACCGAATCTGAATGCCGTTGCAATCGTGCCAGATGAACTGAATCGTGAAATTGCATCAACCGGCTTTTGCGTACTGCGAGCGAACCGTAAATTGATAGAACCACTTTATCTATTCAGCCATGTCACATCACCGTTTTTCGTAGAAACAATATCGTCACAAGTCAGGGGAGCAAACTACCCGGCAGTATCCGATAAAGACATAAAGAATATCTGGATTACCGTGCCCCCACTGAAGCAACAGCAACAATTCACAAACATTGTCGAGTCAGCGCATACCAATTCCAAACTGGCAATGCGCGGGTCACATGCCGCAGACAACCTGACCACCTCCCTCATGTTCCATCTGCTGGAAGCGGACACATGACTGATATGATGAGCAGCAAACGAAGAAGCAAAGCGACAGCCCGCATTCGCAATCGAGATACACCCCCGGAATTGGCTGTCCGTCGCATCACCCATTGTGCCGGGAAGAATTGCCTAAGAACCTGTACTATAGAAGCCCGGTTTGCGATAAGACGTGCATTGTGATACTAACACCGGAGTGATATCGACAATAGTTTTGATCTTGTTATAGTGACAATCATGAGACCTTTAGACACCTGCATTAAAAGCGAATTAAATCGGCAATTGATCCAAATTGGCAAAACTATCGATGCGGAAGTCGTTACTGTAGTAAGCCCTATACTACATGGATTAGAGTTGAAGCTTCGTGTCGCAATTGAAAGCTTATCGCACCAAAAACCAGTCGCTGTCATTTTGGACACTCCTGGCGGAATAGTCGAGATTGTGGAACGAATGGTGACGACGATTCGATCATTCTATGACGATATGACAGTAATCGTACCCGATCAAGCAATGTCTGCGGGTACAATTTTTGCTCTGAGTGCAGACCGGATAATAATGGATCACTTGTCATGCTTGGGCCCGATTGATCCACAGATTGAAAGAGATGGAAAGCTCGTTCCTGCGTTATCTTATTTGAATCAGTATGAGCGATTAAACGAGAAGGCGAAGCAAAGGGCGCTTACAACCGCCGAGTATGCATTGCTGAATAAGCTGGACTTGGGTGAATTGTATCAATTCGAACAAGCAAGAGAGCTGTCGATTGAGCTGCTCATTAAGTGGCTAACCCAATATAAATTTAAGAACTGGGAGAAAACGGAGAGACGTCAAAAAAATGTAACCGAGAAAATGAAAGAAGACCGAGCCGGAAAGATTGCTGCGCTGCTTAATAACCCCGAAAGGTGGCATTCTCACGGTCGCGCCATTGATAGAGAAACACTACGTGGGGATGAGGTCAAACTAAAAATTGACAACCTTGAAGATAATGCTAAGCTTTATAAGCAGGTTCGTGCATACTTTGGTCTATTGACAGACTATATGGTTCGCGAGAACCATCCATCCTTCATTCATACAAAGGAGTATTTTTAGCATGCGAGATCAAAGAAAATTGGGGAACTTAAAAAAAATTGCCAAAGAAAACAAGAACATCGACAAGGCAGTCGTTTCTGCCCACGAACAACTGGAGCGGGAACTGAGCAAACTGGGTGTGGAGATTAAACCCACATTTAACATTGAGCCGCCTCTGGGACGGAACCGCACAGGTTGCTGCAATCCGAATAATCAGGGATCATCAAACACCTGAATGCGATAGCAATTCTTCGATTTCAACCCTCTCCGGCACTGCTTTTGCTTTGATCGATTTGCAACAAACTCAATCTCAAGCATACTCAACGAGAATCAGCGAACTGCGCGATCTTGGGGCGGATGACGGGTATTCATTGAGCAGCGCATCCGAGGCCGACTTCTGGCGCTTTATCCAGTCAGAACCCCATTTACGCAGGGGGAATCTGGTGTTGATGGATAACGGCAATCTACGCGCTGTCTGGAAGGACAACCATGAAAACCAGATGGGCCTGCAATTTCTCGGCGAAAGCATGGTGCAGTACGTTATTTTCAAGCGCCGCGAACCTGACCAACCGATTTCAAGAGTCGCCGGACGCGACACGCTCAAGGGATTGAAACGGCAGATTGATGCCTTCGAGTTGGGTTCATTCAGGTCGTGAGATCTGACATGTACGCGACACGCAGTGAATTACTGAAAAAAATCAGTCTTGGGGAAGGCTGCTTTCTGGAATTGAAGGAAGTTCGCTTTGCAGGTGGTGAGATACGGGGACCGAGGCGGGATGCCCTTGCCGATGAACTCGCTGCTTTTGCCAACTCACGCGGGGGTGTGCTCCTTTTAGGGGTCGATGACGAGCGCGAAGTATCAGGAATTCCTGTTGAGCGACTGGATGCAGTGGAAGCACTGGTGAGGCAGGCTTGTGAAGATTCTCTGGAACCGCCTGCAACTCCCATTATCGAACGCATGAACCTGCCGGATAGTACCGGGACTGAGAGGCCAGTAGTGCGTGTGGAGATTCCCCGAAGCCTGTTTGTTCACCAAAGTCCGGGGGGTTATTTTCATCGTGTCGGCTCATCAAAGCGACCCGTCTCTCCTGAACAACTGCAGCGATTATTTCAGCAGCGCAGCCAGTCCAGGCTTATCCGGTATGACGAAATACCCGTTCCCACTGCGACACTTGATGATCTGGATGAGGCGCTGTGGCAGCGCTTTGCGACGCCACTCACAACTGATTCGACCGGGCTGTTTCTCTCCAAACTCGGCATGGCTTTCCAGGATGACGCTGGTGTCTGGCGACCCACGATAGCTGGCGTGCTGTTAGCCTCCAGACAACCCCAACAGTTTCTCTCCAATGCCTTCATTCAGGCAGTCGCATACCGTGGAACCGCGATATCCGCAGGTTCGGAGGAGGCATATCAGCGCGATGCCCAGGATATAGCCGGGCCGCTGGATCAGCAGATCATTGAGGCATGTCGGTTTGTTGAAAAAAATATGCGGGTGGCGGCGAGAAAAAATTCCGGGGGTGGACGCGAGGATATTCCCCAGTATGACATGACTGCTGTATTTGAGGCGGTCACCAACGCGGTAGCCCATCGGGACTATTCCATGTCGGGCAGCAAGGTACGGCTTCGGTTATTTGATGATCGACTGGAGTTATACACGCCGGGGCTTCTGGTCAATACGATGACTCCGGAAAGTCTGCCACTTCGGCAGGCCACCAGAAATGAAGCAATTACCAGCCAATTGGCACGCTGTCCGATTGCGCAGGATGGCCTCGTCAGTCATCGCACGCATATTATGGATAAACGGGGGGAAGGGGTGTCGATTATCCTCGATAAAAGCGAACAGCTATCCGGGAAGGTGCCGGAATATCGCCTGATTGATGAGTCCGAGTTACTGCTCACAATCCATGCTGCCGCCTGTTCTTAAATGCGGGCAACCTTCAGAATTTTTACCCTGTACAGCAAATCATGGCCGGCGAGTGGGTGGTTAAAGTCAACCAGCACGGTATCCGTTGAAACTTTCCTGATGGCTCCGGCTACTTCATCGCCCGATGGTGTGGTAAAGACAATAATCTGGTTTTCTTCAGGTCGGGCATCGGCGGGAAAATCGCTCAGGGGTACTTCATGGATGTTTTCCGGGTCGTAAAAACCAAATGTTTGATCGGGCGTCATGGTCACGGTTTGTTCGTCGCCGGCCCTGAGGCCATACAGTGCCATTTCCAGACCTTCGTTCAGGCTGCCATCGCCCATCGTAAATTCCAGTGGTTCTCCGTCAAACGTGTCTTCTGCTACCGTGCCGTCTTCGAGGGTGAGTGAAAGGTGCATGGTGATGCGGCTGCCTGGTGCGATTTCACTCATCATCGGTTCCATGGCGCTGATTAACGAACAGGTCATATATCAGTAAAATCACGCCGACTGTAATCGCTGAATCGGCAATGTTAAATATCGGCCAGTGGTATTGCTGATAGTAGATATCAATGAAGTCGATCACGTAACCGAGCCAGACACGGTCAATCAGGTTGCCAATGGCACCACCGAGAATCAGTGCCAGCGCCGCCGCATGTAGCCTTTCCTGGGCCCGCATGTTCCATATCCAGCGCAGTATGATGCCACAGATAATGAGGGTCAGTACGATGAAGAACCAGCGCTGCCAGCCGCCAGCATCACTCAGGAAGCTAAAGGCCGCGCCGGTATTGTATGCCAGGGTTAAGTTGAACATGGGCATAACCGGTATGGGCTGGTGATATTGCAGCGCAGACTGGGCCCATAACTTGGTCAGTTGATCCAGCATGACCACCAGAAAAGACAGCAGCAGCCAGTGTCTGGCATACGGCCATCGTGTTGCAGAAACTTTCGACATCAAACATGTAAACGGCGTTCACCGTCACTATCCACATTTTCGACACAGCGCCCGCACAGGGTCTTGTGGTCAGGGTGCGAACTAACATCTTCACGATGGTGCCAGCAGCGCTCACATTTATTATGGCTGGTCGCCTTGACCGTCATCCATAAATCATCCCTGCCTTCTGCCATCACAGCTTCATCCGGTTTTTTGTCCAGCGGATGTACTCGTGCATAAGAGGTAATGAATACAAAGCGCAATTCGTCACCGAATTGGCTTAGCATCTCCATGGTGCGGTCATCGCAGTAAATATCAACTTCTGCTTCCAGAGAGGAGCCTATTATTTTTTCCTTGCGTGCCTTTTCCAGTTCACGGGAGACCTGATCACGTATCGACATGATGCCGGCCCAGAATTGATCATTGAATACCTGTTCATCATGCCCTGCCATTTGCTCATACCATTGGTTCAGGAAGACCGATTCATTCCGCTCTCCGGGCATGTGCTTCCAGATTTCCTCGGCCGTAAAGCTCAGGATGGGTGCCAGCCAGCGTACTAATGCCTCGGCGATATCAAACATGGCGGTCTGTGCAGAGCGGCGGGCAGTTGAGTCGGTGCGCATGGTATAGATTCGATCTTTGAGAATATCGAGGTAGAACGAGCCCATATCCACGGTACAGAAATTATGTACTTTCTGGTAGATCAGGTGAAAGTTGAAGTCATTATAAGACTGTATCAATTCTTGTTGCAGTTGGGCCGTACGCCTGATTGCCCAGCGATCCAGTGACAGCATATTCTCCACGTCAATGCGGTTGCTGGCCGGGTCAAAGCCCTCCAGATTGGCCAGCAGATAACGGACTGTGTTCCGCATACGACGATAGGATTCGGATATCCGCTTAAGAATTTCATCTGAAACATGCATCTCATTACGGTAATCTGTGGCCGCCACCCACAGGCGCAGAACATCAGCTCCCAACTGTCCTACTACTTTCTGTGGCTGTACCACATTGCCAAGAGACTTGGACATTTTCCTGCCATCCTTGTCAACCGCAAATCCATGTGTCAGTACATTTTTATAGGGCGGCACGCCATTCATGCCGACAGCCGTCAACAGGGAAGAATGAAACCATCCGCGATGTTGGTCTGAACCTTCCAGATAAAGATCAGCCGGGTAGCGCAGGTCATCGTGACGCTCCAGTACACCGTGATGCGTGGAACCAGAGTCAAACCAGACATCGAGTATATCGGTCACCTTGATGTACTGACCGGCGGCATCTCCCAGCAATTCTTCCGGTTCAAGTTCAAGCCAGGCATCAATACCATCCTTTTCAACTCTTTTTGCAATCTGTTCGATCCATTCAATGGCGTTCGGATGCGGTTCTCCGGTGTCCTTGTGAATAAAAATCGGGATGGGCACTCCCCATGTGCGCTGACGCGAGATACACCAGTCCGGACGATTTTCAATCATGCCGCGAATACGTACCTGACCCCAGTCCGGAGTCCAATGGACCTGATCAATGGCCTTCAGCGCATTTTTACGCAGGCCATTTTGATCCATACTGATAAACCACTGGGGTGTTGCCCGGAAAATGGTCGGGGACTTGTGACGCCAGCAGTGCGGATAGGAATGCGACAGTTCGGCGACATGCAGTAATCGGCCACGCTCACTGAGCACATTCATTATCGCATCATTGGCCTTCATAATAAATTGACCTGCAAATAATCCGGTGCCTTCAATAAAGCAGCCATCACTGCCTACCGGATTATCGATCGGCAGGTTATATTTCTGTCCAACATTAAAATCATCGGCCCCATGTCCAGGGGCTGTATGAACGGCACCGGTACCCGCATCCGTTGTAACGTGCTCACCCAGTATCACGGGCACCCGGCGATCATAGAACGGGTGCTGCAACAGCAGGCCCTCAAGTCTGTCGCCCGCCACACGGGACAGCACTTCCTTGTTTTCAGCCCCATAACGTTTCAGGCAGGCTTCACTCAATGTATCGGCCAGCACGATGATTTCCTCCACGCCATCGATGCAGATCCTGCTTATGGAGTATTCCAAATCGGGATGGAGGCATACCGCCTGATTGGCCGGCAGTGTCCATGGTGTGGTAGTCCAGATCAAAATGCTGGCGGGCATTCCTTCTGTGTTGACACTCGTTGCAGAGTGGAATGCCGCCATGTCCTCTACCTGAAAACGCACATCAATCGCCGGCGATATTCTGTCCTGATATTCCACCTCGGCTTCGGCCAGAGCGGAGCAGCAGTCGGTACACCAGTAAACCGGCTTATGCCCTCTGTGCAGATGCCCATTTTCAATCAGCCGGCCAAGCGAGCGTATAATGTCTGCCTCAAAATCATGGTTCATGGTGAGGTAGGGCTTTTGCCAGTCACCGGTTATACCCAGGCGTATAAAGTCCTGCCGCTGTCTGTCGATCTGCTTATCGGCGTATGCACGGCAGGCATCGCGAAATTCACGTGTACTGATTTTCCGGCCCGGACGGCCTTTTTTCTTTTCAACCTGATGTTCAATCGGCAGGCCATGGCAGTCCCAGCCCGGAATATAAGGGGCATCAAAGCCGCTCAGTGTCTTTGATTTAATGATAATGTCTTTCAGTATCTTGTTGACGGCATGACCAATATGGATATCGCCGTTTGCATAAGGCGGCCCATCATGCAAAATATATTTCGGCCTGTTCCTGCTCTGCTCTCTCATCTTCGAGTAAAGCTTAATCTCGTCCCAGAACTTCAGTATTTCCGGTTCGCGCTGTGCCAAACCGGCCTTCATCGGGAACGCTGTCTTTGGCAGATTCAAAGTTGCCTTGTAATTCATTTTGTTTTCGTTGCTCATATATCCAGTGCTTCTCTGGCAGCTTTTGCATCACGTTCAATCTGTAATGTCATTGCCTGTAAATTTTCAAATTTTTCTTCCTTGCGCAGATGTTTTATAAACTCCACATTGACCCGCCGACCATAACAGTCACCCGACCAATCGAATAAAAATACCTCCAGCATCCAGTCCACGCCGTTCACCGTTGGCCGGGTACCAATACTGGCCACACCATTCAAAATAACATCATCCTCCACACCGGATACACGTGCTGCATAAACCCCGGATAACGGTGAATGTCGGCGACGCACCGGGATATTAATGGTCGGCCAGCCAATATCACGCCCCAGCTTGCGATCATGTACAACCCGGCCACACATGGTATAGGGACGCCCCAGCAGCCGGTTCGCGGCTTCGATGTCTCCACGATATAGCAATTCACGAACGGCCGTACTACTCACCCGACGCCTGGATGCCAGCACATTATCCATTCTTTGCAGCTCGAAATCATATCGATCTGCCGCAGCCTTTAGTACTTCAAAATCGCCGGCCCGGTCCCTGCCAAAGCGAAAGTCATCACCAACCAGCAGGTATTTCATATTTAATCGCCCGACAAGGATATGCCGGATAAAGTCCCCGGCAGACATTTCCGCCAGATGGCGGTTAAAGTCCATCGCAATCACCTGATCGAGCGGTATCTCCCCCAACACTCGCAGCTTGTCCGCAAACCGATACAGACGAGCCGGTGCCTTCTCTCCAAGGAAAAATTCCAGTGGCTGCGGCTCAAAAATCATCAGCGAGGCGAGCAGATTCCGCTTTTCCGCCGCAACGACCAGTGACCGAAGGATTTCCTGATGACCAAGATGCAGACCATCGAAATTGCCGATTGTCAGCGCACAGGGAACTGCCCCCTCAGCCAGATTCACCAAACCACGAACAAGTCGCATACAACCGGTAACCGAATTTGATAAGGCTTAATATTATAACCGGATTTTCGAAATTTTTACGCACCGGTATTTCTTCAAGAACATTGGTGGTAAGGAAGCAACAGCAATACCTTGAATCATAAAACAGGCAGTTTAACAGCAATCATACAGTGCGCCTCCTCAAGGCAGGGATAATCTTTTGAATAAATCCGGCTCAGGAATAGGCGCATTGTTTTTCCCTCTCCCTATTGTTCTTCCGTCCAGCGATACAATTTTAGTCTCTGGATTAAAATATCTGACCACATCTACAAACCCTGAACCGGTTGTATAGATTAATTCGGCCTTTGCCAATACTAAAACATCTATCAAGGCATCCCTCTCCTGATCATAATCGTGACTCTCCGCAAGCGGGACAAAGTTAAGATGAAGAGGCTTGCCATCGTAAGAGCGTTTTATATCTCGCGCGAACACCCGCCCTGGAAATGCCGCCTTCACCTCATCAATGAATTGTGCCTGATCCGAACAGGCAAAAATGCTGCATTGACTGTCCAGCACCCCTTTCAGATAATTCACATACGGCTTCATCTCTATCCTGTATCTGCTTTTACAATATCCATTCCGATTTTCCCTTATATCTGTGCCACGATAATGGACGGCTACCCAATCTCCCTTGATATGGTTTTCAAACCACTCATTGGCAGACTTTCTGAGGTCTTCCTTGATAGACAATCGGGTAATTACTTTATGTCCATACTCGGAGGAAATAAAAATCGTCGCAATATAGGCCATCGATTTGGCCAGAATAACCTCCCGGGAAGAGCTGGATTCCTGCTCTGACCTGTCCGTTGCCTTGCTCAGAGTATCACTCTCGAAATGCTGCCACATTGCATTGGAGGACTGCCTAAACTTCAGGGTGATGCCCCGTATTTCCAGAAGCCATGCCGCGGCAACTATGCAATCTAATGCTGTAGCAACAGGGTAATTCTCTCTCCAATCCACAGTAATACTGTTTGCACTCACTGTATTTCGCAAGAATAATAATGCGTGCCGCAAAGTTAATTTTGCAAACCGCACCCTTTCTTTTGTAGGTATGATTCTGGTAAGGATCATTTTGAAATCTTTTTAAAGCACCAGAATTGATTGTTAAATATCATGAATTAAAAACTTTCCCGCAATGCCTTTTGGGGAAAGCGGACATTATAACTCGTTTAAACTATTTATTACATTGATATTTTGCGAAACAGCAGCTTACTCTTTAATTCACCACAGGCGCTGCTACCGATGCCTGACCTGACAGTTTCTCCGCCAGAGCTTCATACGCATTCAGCAACAACGGCACCAGAACCAAAACCAGTACCGTCGAAAATCCCAACCCAAAAACGATGGAGGTGGCCATGGGGATTAAAAACTGTGCCTGCACCGAAGTTTCAAATAAAAGTGGCGTCAGTCCGGCAATCGTGGTCAGTGACGTGAGCAATACGGCACGCAGGCGTCGCACCGAGGCTTCCACAATGGCCTGTTGTCGCGGCATGCCTTCCTTGCGCAGGTGCCGGTAAAATGTCACCAGAATGATTGAGTCGTTGACGACAATGCCGGCGAGTCCAAACAGACCGAACAGTGAAAGAATCGTTAAGTTGATACCGGTCAACCAATGTCCCAGTATGGCACCGATGATGGCGAATGGAATAATCGCTATCACTACCAGCGGCCAGCCATAGGACGAAAATATCCAGGCCAGTATGAGGTAGATCAGCGCCAATGCGAACAGCGAACCGATCTTCATCTCACTGAAAGTCTGCTGCTGATCGGCGGCATTACCAACGGCGGCAAATTCAATGTTATAGCGTGCAGCAATACCGGGCAGCGCATGAGTCAATATCTCATTGGTGATTTCATTGGCATTGCCCTGTGTCTCGTCGATATCGGCCGAGACTTCGAGCGCCAGTCGGCCTTTTTCATGGCGCAGTATTTCAAAGCCGCGTTGATGATGGAAATCAACCAGTGACCCCAGCACAGCCTGTTCGCCATCCGGCAGCATGATGGGTAATGACTCCAGCATGGAAAAGCCATTACGCTGTTCATCATGCAATACAGTGCGCACCTCGATTTCATCAAAACCGTCCTGGAAGATTTGCACGATGAAGCCATCATACGCCGCTCGCATCTGTTGGCTGATCGCCTCGGTAGTAATGCCCAGCGATTTACCCTGTGCATTGAGTTTGAAGATAAGCTGGGTCTGACCGTATGGCATATCGTCATCGACACTGAATACCGAGCGGGTATTATTCAGAATCTCTTTCAATGCCTCAGCCGCTTGCTTCAGTTGCAGTGGTGATGAGCCGGTTAACTGAAAGGTCAGATCGCGTCCACCCGGCCCGGCCTGCCGACTGGTAATCAGCAGATTTTCCAATGCCGCCGGTTCATTGACACGTGAACGCAACTGGCGGATGAACTCGGGGTTGCGCATATCACGTTCATCGGAGGGAGTCAGTTCGATCAGGATGCTGGCGTAGCGGTCACCTCTTTGCGAGCTGCGGCTGTGACGGCTGAGGTTTTCACCGAGGCGACTGGAGTACAGCAGAATGACACCGGGAAACTCTTCATTCATATCATCCAGCGCCCTTTCCACGGTCGCCACGTAGTCACGGACGATATGGCGCGGCGTACCGGCAGCGAACTGGATATTGGCTGATATCTGACCGGATTCTGTTTGTGGCATGAAAGTAAATGGAATACGCTTGCCGGCCAATAAACCAATGGTAACGATAACCACAGCCAGTAAAATCATCAGGGTATGCCATGGGTGGGCGATACAGCATTCAACCCAGCGACGAAAGTGTCCATCACGGAAGTGGTCAAACCAGCCTTCCATTTGCCGGCGTCGATCCGAGATTGCTCCGAGCGAACGCATACGCTCAAAGGAATAGCGTAAATGACCGGGCAGAATCAAAAAGCTCTCAATCAGCGAAGCCAGTATGGCACAGATAATTACCAACGGGATGGCAAATAACAGCTTGCCAATAAAACCGCCGAGCATCATCAAAGGAATGAAGGCGGCAACCGTTGTTAGCGATGAAGAAATGACAGGCGCAAGCATACGCCAGGCACCGCCTTCGGCAGCGGAGAGTGGTGACTCACCCATCTGATAGTGGGTCATGGCATCCTCACCCACCACAATAGCATCATCAACGATAATACCCACAGCCATGATAAGGCCAAACAGACTGACCATGTTGATCGAACCACCAAATACATACAGCGCCGCCAGCGCCGCCATAAAGGAAACCGGAATGCCGACCGCAACCCAGAACGCTACCGGGCCACGCAAAAAGAAAAACAAAATGGCAATAACCAGTAACAGACCGGTAAGGCCGTTCTCCAATAACAGGCCGATGCGCTGCATAATGTACTGCCAGCGCTCATCATAGACCCGTATGCCTATTCCAGGCGGCAATGTGGGTTCGGTTTCAGCCAGCCACTCTGCAAGGATGCGTGCCGATTTCAGGCTGTCAAAACCTTCGATACGAAGCAGGCGCAGCTCAATAGCCGGATATCCCCGATAGCTCATCGTAGTCTCATTATCACGGGCACGGCGTTCGATATTGGCAACATCACCCAGGCGCAGGGTCTGTCCTGCAAAATTCAGTGGTACTTCGGCATATTCTTCGACCTGTTTAATTTTATTCGGGCTGCGTAGTTGCTGGCTCAACAGATCACGGTTGATATTGCCGACCGGTGCTTCGGCACTGAGCCGGGCAATATGCCGCCCAAGCTGATCCAGCGAGATATTCATTTCCTGCATGTCTTCGATAGAAAGCTGAATGGCAATTTCCTGCTTTTCCAATCCAGTCATCTCAACGCTCGATATGCCACGGTCCAATAGCTCTCTTTGCAGTCGTTGCGCCAATTCTGGCAAGGCGCGTGCATCGTGCTCACTCCAGATTAACAGCCTTGCGACACGTTCATAAATCGTCATCCGGGTAATTTCTGGTTGCTCGATATCGGCAGGTAAATCGCGGATCAGCGCGATCTTTTCCTGCACCTGATCGAGAGCGCGTGGCATATCGGTACCGGTTTCATATTCCAGCGTGATCGAAGAAATTCCTTCGACCGAAGTTGAGGTCATGGTGCGCAGATTTTCCTGGGTGCGTAACGCCTCTTCTATTCGATTGGTCAGACCATCTTCGATTTCTTCTGGACTGGCACCGCGCCAGGCAACACGCACGTTAATAGTTTCAAGGGTATAGCCCGGAAAAAACTGTGTGTTAATATAGAATAGTGCCAAAGAACCACACATGATCATAATGACCATTAACAAATTGGCTGCAACACGATGCTGCGCGAAGGTGCCGATAATATTACCGCGATGCTTGAAGTCAGACATCAATATGGATTACTGATTTTTACAGGCAGGTTCTCAGACGCATTGGGAAGCTGTGTGGTCATAATAACATCACCTGCCCGCACCTCTCCACTGAGCAGCAGGGAGCCGTCTGGCTGCTCTTTGTCGATATAATCACCAAGGCGACTTACCCTGACAGCCTGTAAGCGGCCATCGACGACCCGGTAAATGGTATCAGCACCATACAGGGCGGCATTGCTCAAAACAAAACTGTTGGCAACAGCCGGGAGCTGTAGCTGAACTCTGAGGCTGCGCCCCAGAGATAGAGATTCACCACCCTGTGTAATGCTGAATATGGCATTAACCCCACCGCTGCGCTCATTGACCTCACCACCCAGACGAACAAGTTCAGCTTGAATGATGGTATCCGAATCGATGGAAACAGCCGCCAGTGGCTCACCATTATCCAGCGCCTGTTGCAAAGTCGCCTGATAACGACGCGGTATGGGCCCAATCAGCTCCATGGATCGGCGGTCATAGACATCAATCAGGCGATCTCCGGGGGAGACACGGTCGCCGACAGAGACATGTAGCTGTGTGACCTGCCCATCGAATGGTGCGGTAATCACTGTGCGCTGCAGGTCCAGCTCGGCCAGTTCGAGAGCAACTTCGGCACGCAGCTTTTGGGACTCCAACCCGCGCAGGCGGATTTTATGTCTTTCGATAATTTGCTCACGATTGCGTCTGGCGTCTTCGCCATCGTCGTTTTGTATAACAAACATCTCATTTTTATGGTCAAGATTCTCGGCATCAATCTGCGACTGGCTGTCCTGAATATCGGCCCGGCGTTGCCGAACCGTCAGCCTCGCCTCCCGATCATCAAGCAGCAACAGTGTTTCGCCTTTGCTTACCCTGTCTCCATCGAGCGCAATAATCTCTTTAATATCTGCTGTAATGGCGGAGCGCAGTCTGGCGTGGTTTGGTGTGGATACTCTGACAAACAGCGGCAGGGACGGCGAATGAACATCCGGTTGAATCGTTACGGTATTAATCAGACGGACCGGCTCGGTACTGGTCACGGTATTTGCCCTCGGTTTCGAGATGACCAGCATGATCGCAACCGCTATCGCCAGCAAAAAAGTGACCGGCGCTATCCAACGCAATGATTTCATGGTGGGGTGCTCATCACCGAGAGGTACTGCCCTGCCGCTTACTGTTCCTGAAAGTAGTAATCGTATTTATTATGCAGCTGGCTGGTAAAGCCCCAGGCTTCGCTATATGAAAGACCGCTGTCTTCCGGAAAGATGATCTTGACGTAAAGTGTTTTGTCAAACTTTTCTTTCAGAGAGGCCAATTCTTTGTGCATTCGAGGCTCATTGACCGTTTTGAAACCATCCTCACCGGGCAGTTTGATGGCGATCCGCTCATTGCCGTCAACCTTGGTCTTACGAACTTCAACTACTGTCTTGCCGCGTGGTGTGCGGGCCGGCCTGACCAGTTTGTCGTATTTCTCCTTGAGATCATCATACTCTCCACCCAGCACGGCAAGTTTGCTGCTCACGTTCTCGGCATCAAGCCTGACAGATTGTAGCTGCTGCCCCTGCTGCTGATAGTCTCTTTGCAGGCCGGCATATCTGCTGCGACTGTCCGCAAGCTGAGTGGACAGGGTATCACGCTGTTGTGTGGTCTGTTCGAGGCGGGTATTGGTCTGCTGCAAGGTTTCACTGGTCTGTGCCAGTTCGCTGCGTGTTGACTCAAGAGATGCCTGGGACGAAACCAGATCGGAACGCGCCTGATGCAGTTCGGCATCGCGTGTTGCCAGACTTTTGCGTGCCAGATCACGTTGTTCCGTGATCTTCATACTTTCCATGCGCAGCATGGACAGCAATTGTTCAACCTCAATCAGGCGAATTGCCAGGCCCTCTTTTTCCGAAGCCGTTTTACGCACCAGTTCAGCCTGCTCACGTTCAGCCTCCATGGTAGTCCTCAGCTTCACGATCAGCTCGCTGTTGCGAATCATCACAACTACCATGGCCAACAGGAAAATCATTACGATCACGGTCATGATGTCGGTAAATGACGGCCAGAAGCTATCATCACCCTGACCGGATTGGCGATTCATACGAAGGTCGGTAAAGCCATCAGTAAACACTGGGTTTGCTCCTGTCTATTCCGGCACGAGTCTGTATTTAATTTTCATCATCTTCATGCAGCCTGAAACCGGAGCGAAGCAGCTGCTTTATGGTGCTGATGTCGCTGGAAATGGTTTGGCCCCGAATACCATAACTACTGACAGCATCAAGAAGTTTTTGGCCCGAGGCCGAATAACGTGCCTGAGATTCTTCCAGCTTGCCAACCAGACTCTGCATCTTGTGTACCAGAGAGGCAATATCCTGCATAACCGTATCACTTCGCAGGCCGAATTTCGGCATCAGCAGTGCCGCAGTAACCTGTTCGATACTGTTTATGACATTGGTCTGCACATCCCGCAGCTTGAGGAAGAAATAACCAAAATACAGGTAACATATAATCGCCGTAATGGTGGTTGACAGCGCCGTTGACATGCCGGAGAGCACGGTTGACATACCATCCGTGCCATCCGTACCGGTCAGCAAGTCAGAAGCTCCCAACAAGGCAACGGACAACGAAACGATTGTGCCGAATACCCCGGCCAGGATAAGAATATTGTTGATGAATCTCGCCATGCTGGTACGGGTGCTCTCACTGGCCAGCAGCATGGAAGCCAGCGCGCTGTGATTAATCAATACACGCTGCTCATACATCGCCTGCATCAGCATGTAGCGGCGCGAGACAAGTGAATTCATCGGCACGCGCCTGACTGGATCCGTAGAGTCCCGGCTGATGTTGCGAATAAAACGATTCAAGGCTGCCTCCTCCCTTGAATAGCGTGTGAACATCATTACCAGCTTGAGTAACCCCGCAGCAAACAGCACCAGGATACTACTGTTAATCAGCGGGCCAATACCTTCAATCTGATGGCGAATGTAGATATCCTTTATCAGATCAAGTTGCCAGATCACCAGGCCGGCAATTACCCCCGCAATAATCACCATGCGGATCAGAATGTTATTGCTGTAACCCGTGCGTAAATCCAGAGATTCCAATAGAGGGTGAATTTCTCGCATGGAGGTTTCTCCTTCATCACGCAGTTCAACAGCTCTGATTTTTTCCTCATTATTCATAAGAAGTATTCCGTATATGTCCTAGACCAAAGTTTTACTCGCTATTGCCGCGCACCACAGGCCAGAGCACGGCTGCGGGATGCCTGTAGCTGTTCGATCGGTTCGCTCTCCAGACACCAGCCAGCGAGATTCTGCTCAATCAGGCTGGTCAGGGCGTCAATATGATCCGGGTGGTCATTGAGCGCCGGAATATAAGCATACTGCCCACCACCAGCAGAGAGGAATATATCACGATTTTCCATAGCAATCTCTTCCAGTGTTTCCAGACAATCCGCAGAAAAGCCGGGGCACACTACATCAACACCTTCAACACCGCTCTCTCCCCACTCTTTCAGAGTATGGTCACAGTAAGGCCTCAACCACTCTTCCCGTCCAAAGCGGGACTGGAAAACCAGTTGCCAGTCATCATCGGCCAGTTTCAATTTTTCTGCAATCAGGCGGGCGCTGGTATGGCACTGGCAATGATAGGGGTCGCCATTGGTCAGGAAGCGCCTCGGCAAACCGTGGAACGACATCAAGAGTTTCTGCTTGCGGCCATGTCTCTGCCAGTGCTCGCGGATAGAGCGAGCGACCGCCTCCACCCAGGCGTCATGCCGGTGGTAATCCATAACCATGCGGAATTGCGGCACCCGGCGCCAGGTTTTCAGCGTATCAGCAACGGCATCGAAGGTAGAAGCCGATGTGCTTGCGGAGTATTGCGGGTAAAGCGGCAATACCAGCAGGCGAGTACAGTTGGCCTGACGGAGCTTTTCCAGACCATCGGCAATAGAAGGCTTGCCGTAGCGCATCGCCAGCTCGACCTTGACAGGTCCATCAATTCTGGCCTGCAGGGCTGTTTCAACAGCTATCGCCTGCTTCTCCAAAATGACCCGCAGTGGAGAACCTTCATTGGTCCATACTCTGGCATAGGCCTCAGCAGAGCGACGCGGGCGGATATTCAAAATGATGCCATGCAGGACAAGCATCCATAATAGGCGCGGGAATTCCACCACACGGGGGTCCGATAAAAATTCGGCAAGGTAGCGACGCAATGCGCTGGCCCTGGGCTCGTCAGGGGTACCCAGATTCGTCAGCAAAATACCTGTAACGCCCCGGGTTCCGTGTTCATAATCCGGCGTATTTACAAATCCAACCATCGAGCATATCCCGCCAATCCATGGATTGATCGCCATTGTACAATATGCAGAATAAATCTGGAGGTTTGTCTCATAAAAGATGGGCCTGAGTGACGTATCTGTGTAGTCCGTTGATCATGCAGCCGTTTTTTAATCAATCGGTATTTTCCCTGAGTCTGGATTGTGCAGAACATGGGTTCTGGAAAGACGGTCGTGCCATGCCAGTCTCTCGGAGTCCAATAATATCCAGAAAAAGCCGATACCGAATACACACAGGGATAATGTGGCCCCTAGAAAACGCATCAAGGCATTATCCCAGCCAAGCTTAAAGCCATCGTCGCAGGTAACCTGCAATTTCCAGCTACGCATCCCCAGGGTTTGCCCACCGTGGGTCCAGAACCAGCCAAAGAACAAGAAGCTGATCACATATAAATACAATGTATAGGTCGGGCTTTTAAAAAATTCGCTGTTTGCTCCGGCAATAAGCACCACCGGCAGGGCGGCCACCATCAGCAGAGCAGACAGCAGCAGGCCGTCGTACAGCATCGCACCGAGTCTGCGCAGAAAAGTTGCGGTCGTGATATTGGAGGCGGCATCTGTCATTGGCAGCAATACCATCAAGGTCAGGTTATAGTATTTTCATGTCCGCAATACGGCATCCGGCCATGGACAATCAGGGAACACTCAAGCAGCCAGAACAATGGGTCACTTCATCACCTACAGCTTCACTGCTGCTTTATGCCGATCTGTCAGCACAGATTCTCAGCCGCCTCCTTTGTCTCCGGCAACCTTGACATTGCCGTAGGGCATGGTGCGCCTGTCAATATCTTTATCACTCATAGGACCGCTGTTTTCGTCTGTGCCGATGGAACGGGCAACCAGCGCAACCACAATGGTAAATAATACCAGCAAACCTAATATCCAGATAAACACCCGGGTAAAATCATCTTGAGCACTCATTTCGTTCAGACCTCTATTTCATAGTTTGTAAGCCGGGCACGAAATATAGCGAAAAGCGTGCAGGGCGTCACTGATTTGTATTCATCCCAAACTTCTGGCAAACGTATAACAGGCGATCATGACGATGATTTCGAGCCAGGACCATGCCGCCTGAGCTCTTCTCGCCCGGGCCAGAATACTTGAGTTTAATCCAGTTCGAAAATAATGTTGTCGATAAGACGGGTGCTAGCAAGACAGACAGCACCTAATATGATCAGCAATTTATCTTCTGCTGCCGGTGGCCGCAGGTCGCCCTGACGTCTGACTTCAATGTATTGAACCTGAAAGCCCTGTTGCTCCAGATTTGCTCTTGTTTGCAGGTTTATCTCATCAAAACCGGCTTTTCGCCGCCGGATCATATCGACTGCCCGGCATAGTTCCTGATACAACCCCGGCGCAATACGGCGATGCTCCCTGCTCAGGTAAATATTGCGTGAACTCATGGCCAGCCCGTCTTCCTCTCGGCAGGTATCGCAGGCGACAATCTGCGTCGGTATTGCCAGCTCGCTCACCATCTGCCGAATCAAGACCAGCTGCTGGTAGTCCTTTCCTCCGAATACGGCAATGTCGGGCTGCACAATATTCAACAGCTTGGTCACAATAGTCGCTACTCCATCGAAATGGCCCGGGCGTGATTCGCCGCACAGTGTAGAAGACAGATAAGGCACGCTTACTGTCGTCGTGCTGTTCACATCACTGTACATGGTCTCTACTGAAGGCAGAAAAAGAACATCGGCAGCATGCGTTTCAAGCTTTTTCGCATCTTCTTCTTCGGTGCGGGGATAGCCCTCATAGTCTTCGTTCGGGCCGAACTGGGTAGGGTTTACGAAGATACTGGCAATCACACGGTCTGAAAGGGAGTCGGCTTTATCAACAAGCATCAGATGACCTGCATGCAGATTACCCATGGTTGGCACAAACCCGACAGATTGTCCCATCTTACGATATTCCGCAATGATACGGCGCAGCCCGGCTATCGAAGATACGGTCAACATGAACCAGGAGGGAGATATTGCTCAGGTGAAGCAGTGTTCATCCGCAGGGAAACTACCATCCTTCACCGCTTTGATATAGGCGCGTATTGCCTGGGCCGGATGTTGCTGCTGCTCTGAAAAATCCCTTGCGAATCTGGGCATGCGCCCAACAGTCAGGCCAATCGCATCCTGTAATACGAGTATCTGGCCATCACAACTGCCACCTGCACCTATCCCGATGACAGGAATTTCAACTGCCCCGGAAATGGATTTTGCCAACTCTGCCGGCACACATTCCAGCAGCAACATATCAGCTCCGTGTTCCGCAAGCGCACGGGCATCGCGCAACATGCCGGTGGCACTGGATTCATCGCGCCCCTGCACCCGGTATCCACCCATCTTATGTACAGCCTGTGGTTGCAGGCCCAGGTGGGCGCAGACCGGTATGCCACGTTGACTTAACTCAGGTACAACTGATAGCTGTGTTTCACTACCTTCCAGCTTGACCATATGGGCACCGCCTTCCTGCATCAAACGAGCGGCATTCTCAATCGCCTGTTGCGGGTTGGCATAGCTCATAAAGGGCATATCACCAATGATAAATGCGCAGCGGCTGACGCGGCTGACACTTTTCAGGTGATAAACAACATCATCCACCGTCACCGGCAGTGTACTGTCATGCCCCTGCACCACCATCCCTAATGAATCTCCGACAAGAATGACATCCATTCCCGCCTCTTCTTGCAGCACTGTAAAAGTGGCATCGTAAGCGGTCATACAGGCAATTTTCCGGCCCTCACGCTTCATGGCGCGAAGATCAGTGATTGCCAGACGTTTGGTTTGAGTGCTCAAATTCATTATATCCGGGGATATACAATATCTTCTGTGCTTGATTTCCAGCAGGGATGGACAGCGCCATTATAAAGCATCTGGATATGGTCTTCCGACAGACATTTTAATTTCTTCCATCCTCAAAGAATCACATCTGCACAGGCAGGTCCGTGCCATACCATGACCAGGAATTTCAATATCTGGATCAATATCCATTAAGGGTCTCAATACAAAACGCCTTTCCGTCATTCGCGGATGAGGAATCATCAGCGCCTCGCTTTCTACTGTACGACCACCATAGAGCAGTATATCGAGATCAAGGGTGCGAGGCCCCCACTGCTCACTGCCACGCTGACGTTTATGCCGTTTTTCTATCAGCTGCAGCTTGCCCAGCAAGACCTCGGGGGAAAGTTCGGTTCTCAGCGCTATCACCGCATTGATAAAGTCAGGTTGATTCGGCAGACCAACCGGCTCGGTTTGATAAAACCGTGATACATCAATCAGGCCATCCCGCGCATAATCCCTGATCGACTCAATCGCCATCAACAGGGTATCTATCGAAGCACCTTGGTTGCTGCCGAGGCCAATATGGGTTCTGACTGACATGCCGGCTACCCGGCCACCTGCCTTCGCACTCTCCGAGAGCGCCTGTGCGGTCGACGATTTCGATTGTTGTTCTGTGCCGCCTGTACATGATCGGCCTCTTGTTCCTGAAAATCTGTCCACCACTCACAGAGCTCCTGAAGATCTTCACCTGCCTGATTACGCAACAATAAAAAATCATAGGCCGCCCGAAAGCGCGGATGGCTTAATAGTCTCAGAGGACGCTTGCCACGACGCTGCTCAAACCTTGGCTGCAAGGTCCATATCTCACGCGCCTGAATTGAAAAACGCTTAGGCATCGCCGTCTGCTCAACCTGTCCCTGAAATATATCCTGAGCCACTGCATTCATCATGGCAATATTGCCCATATCACCCTGCGCCTCATCATACATTGCCTGTCTCAGGTTTCCCCAAAGCAGAAAAGCATATAAAAATGCCGGATTCACCGGCTTGCCACTGTCAACCCGCTTGTCCGTATTTTCCAGACCTGCGCGTACAAAAGATTCAATATAATGATCGGAGTCCATATCCAGAGCCTCTTCAGTCTGTAAAAACAGATAGCCGAACAACCCGTATTCCCTGAGAACCTCAAAGCTGCGCAGGGCATGGCCTTTCTGAAACAGCTTTAATACTTCATCAGACAAACGGGCAGCAGGAATATCATCCAGCATGGGGGCCAGATCATTGATTGGCTGCGCCGATTCAAAGGACAGATGGAAATCCAGTCTGGCCACAAAACGCAGTGCCCGCAGCATCCTGACCGGATCTTCACGATAGCGCGTCTCAGGATCGCCAATAACACGAATCTGCCGGGCATTTATATCTGCAACACCACCCACATAATCAACGATACTGAAGTCTTTAACGTTATAAAACAGTGCATTACATGTCAGGTCACGCCGCATAACATCGCTGTCGATATCCCCATAGGAATTATCGCGAAGAATACGACCATCACTCAACTGACTTGCATGACCTTTATGCGCCCCCTCATGGGAAGCCCTGAAGGTGGCCACTTCAATTATTTCCCGCCCATAACGGATGTGAGCCAGCCGAAAGCGACGACCGATCAGGTGACAATTCCGAAACAATCGCCTGATCTCTTCCGGTGTGGCATTAGTCACCACATCGAAATCCTTTGGATGATGCCCCAATAACAAATCCCGCACGGCACCACCCACCATATAGGCGTCATACCCGGCCTTGCTCAGCCGGTATAAAACTTTCAGAGCATTTTCTGAAATGTGGCTTCGGGATACACCGTGCTCAGATCGAGGAATAACCTCTGACTTCAGGGAAGAGATAGCAACACCTTGGATATCATAAACTGGACAGCAATCATACAGCGACCCTCAAGGCAGGGATAATCTTTCGAATAAATCCGGCTCAGGAATAGGCGCATTGTTTTTCCCTCTCCCTATTGTTCTTCCGTCCAGCGATACAATTTTAGTCTCTGGATTGAAATACCTGACCACATCCACAAGCCCTGAACCGGTTGTATAGATTAATTCGGCCTTTGCCAATACTAAAACATCTATCAAGGCATCCCTCTCCTGATCATAAATATCTTGCTCTTTACATTGGGCAGTGTGCTTATGAATAGCCCTGTCATCGCAAGAGCGTTTTATATCTCGTGCGAATACTCGCCCTGGAAATACCGCCTTCATCTCATCAATGAATTGTGCCTGATCCGAACAGGCAAAAATGCTGCATTGACTGCCCAGCGCTTCTTTTAGATAAGTCACATATGGCTTGAGGTCTATTTTGTATCTCTTTTTATACACGTCCTTAATCTTCGCTACATCCGTACCACGATAATGGACGGCCACCCAATCTCCCTTGATATGGCTTGCAAACCATTCATTAGCAGATTTTTGAAAATCTTCCTTGATAGATAATCGAGTGATCACTTTATGTCCATACTCGGAGGAAATAAAACGAGCAAGATAAAGCACTGGATAGCCTGCAGCAACCTCCTTTGAGGGGCGGGATTTTCGCTCCAGTTTGTTTGTTGAGCTATCCAAAGCATCATTCTCGAAGTATCGCCACATTGCATAAGAAGGCCGCTTAAACCTCAGCAATTTGCCGCGTCTTCCTATAAACCATGCCACGGCAACCATGAAATCTAATGATGCGCCAACAGGGCGATAATTTTTCCCTCTCCAATCCAGAGTGACACTGTCAGTGCCGGTTATGTTCCAATAGAGCAGTAGCACCTCCCCCAAAATTCCTTTAGCAAGCTGCAGTCTTACTTTGTTATCCTTGATAATCGATTGAATCATTATTCATGAAAGCATTTGGCATAACTGAGAAGAGGCAGTGCCCACCAACAACATACTACACTACTGGCTCTTTGATTTGCGACACCGTTATTCGGTAGCGTTCATAATTTTGTGTCATTGACTTAAACTGATGTGAACTGATTTGACTAAGGAATGGTAACTGACAACCTGACAGCAACCATGCAGAGTTCCCTCAAGACAAGGATAATCTTTTGAATAAATCCTGTCTAGGAATAGGCATATTGTTTTTTCCCCTCCCTATTGTTCTTCCATCCAGCGATACAATTTTAGTTTCTGGATTAAAGTATCTGACCACATCCACAAACGCTGAGCCGGTTGTATAGATTAATCTGGCCTTTGCCAATACCAGAATATCTATCAAAGCATCTGCCTCCTGCTCGAATATTTTATTATCGTGATGTGTCGGTCGATGACCATCATTATGAATAGGCTTGTTACTGTAAGAGCGTTTTATATTGCGTGCGAACACTCTCTCTGGGAATGCCACTTTCATCTCATTAATGAACTGTGCTTGATCCGAACACGCAAAAATGGTGCATTGGGTTCCCAGCACCTCTTTCAGATAAGTCACATACAACCTGAGTTCTAATCTGCATCTTTTATTCAACCCTCTCTTGGGCTCCCCCCATACATCCGTACCACGATAATGGACAGCCACCCAATCTCCCTTGATATGGTTTTCAAACCATTCGTTAGCAGATTTTTGGAGATCTTCCTTGATGGACAACCGGGTGAGTACCTTATATCCATATGCAGAGGACATAAGAGGACCAAGACAAGACAGCGAATTCATCCTGAGAATCTCCCGGGAAGAACAGTGCTCTTGTCCTAGTCTGTTCATTGCGTTGACCAGGGTATCATTCTCGAAATATCGCCATATTGTATTAGGAGAAGGCTTAAATCTCAGAAGCTTGCCTCGTCTTTCCGCAAACCATGCGGCAACAATCATACTATTCAATGACGGGCCAATAGGGCGACACCGTTTCCAACCCATAGTGATACTGTCGACACCGACAGTCTCCCAATAGAATAATAATATTCTTTTTACCAGCGACATCCTTGCTATATTAAGCCTGACCGTATGCCGAATCTTTGAAATAGACATTACAAATACCTGATTTGGATTAAAATCTTATGCGATATACGGACACCATCGAATGTATATGGTAGCTGGCAGCCACATCATACCCCTTCAAAGCAAAGACAATCTTTTGAATAAATCCTGTCTAGGAATAGGCATATTGTTTTTTCCCCTCCCTATTGTTCTTCCGTCCAGCGATACAACTTTAATCTCTGGATTGAAATATCTGACCACATTGATAAACCCCGAACCGATTGTATAAATTAACCCGGCCTTTGCCAATACCAAAATATCTATCAAGGCATCTCTCTCCTGAGCATATACCACGGCATCTATCACTGGTCTCTTGGGGTTCACAAATGGGACACTATCAACATGAAGATGCTTGTCATCGTAAGAACGTTTTATATCTCGTGCGAATACTCACCCTGGAAATGCCGCCTTCATCTCATCAATGAACTGTGCCTGATCCGAACAGGCAAAAATGCTGCATTGACTGTCCAGCACTGCCTTTAAATAGGTAACATACGACTTGAGATCTATTTTGTATCTCCTTTTACACCACCCGTCCTTATACTTCCTTACATCTGTACCACGATAATGGACGGTCACCCAATCCCCCTTGATATGGCTTGCAAACCATTCATCCGCAGACTTTTGGGGGTCTTTCTTAATGGACAGTTGGGTGAGCACTTTGTGCCCATATTTGGAAGAAATAAAGCGATGCCCAATATAGTCTATATAACTAGACATAATAACCCGCCGGGCGGAACGGTATTTTTGCTCTGCTCTGTTCGTTGAGTTAGCCAGAGTATTATTCTCGAAATGTCGCCACATTGCATTGGAAGGATGCTTAAACTTCAGAGTGACGCCCCATCTTTCCAGAAACCATGCGATACCAACCATGGCATTCAATGATGGACCAACGGGGCGATAGCATTTCCAGTCCACAATGATAATGTCGGTATTGACCGCATTTCGATAGACGAATAATACCTCCTTGAGAACTTGCATTGCAACACGCACCCTCGCCTTGTTACGAGAAACTACTCTGAGGCTTATTTTGGATCTGTTTCTAGACATTAACATAGAAGAACCTTTCCAGGATTGACTGTCTGGCAACACCTATTAGAGAAAGGGGGAACTGCCTGCCAACCATATGCTGTACTGGCTGGTTCTTTGATTTGCAACATCGTTATTCCCGAACCCGATCCTGATTAGTTCAGGGGCGAAGGTACATAATACCCGTTTTATGCTAGAATAATAAGCTACCAGTATATTAATGGCAGCATAAGGCTTAATGTGAATATTATTCAGTCGGAAATTTATGATGCACTGGACAGGTTCGGCATGCCTGAGGAACAGATCCGCACCTTGGCAGAAGATCTGGTGGAGTATCACAAAACCGAGGTAGCGACCACACGAATCGATATCGCTGAACCACGATCAGAAGTGAGAGCCGGAATGGCAGCAGCCCAACTTGAGCTGAAAGCCGGGATCATTGAAGTCAGGGCAAAAGCGGGCGAGCTGAGGATTGAGCTTAAGGATGAGGCAACCGGTATCAGAGATGCGCTGTTATAAGTACATGATGGCACTGCGCCGGCGATTGTTCGGCGACCCGGCAACAGTCACAGGCTTTGTAGTCGTCCTCTCCAAGTATCTACCCTGACCCGGCGATCGGGCTTGGTCGTTGGAAGTGTACCCAGATGGTCTCTGAACACAATGGTGCAGATGTGGCCAATACAGTTCTTCACGATAGCCCGGCTGAAATGCCTGGTCATCTATCCATGCGGCCTTTCGATTATGATTTGTCCGGCGAGACCCATCAGCGCGATGTACTGCATGAGCAGATAGCTCTGCTTTACAAATCGCTGTTTATCAGCGGCTTCAGCAATATTGTCGCCGGCTTCTTGTTTGTGACCTTTATGTGGCCATTCTCGTCGCATAATGAACTGTTAGTCTGGCTTGTGATGCTGATGGCTGTGTCCTGTAGCCGGTTGTTGTTCGCGTTTTTATTCAGCAAGGAGGCTTCCCGGTTTTCCGACACGGTCTGGCAGAGACTGTTTATGTCCGGGGCGGTCGTGTCGGGTCTTATCTGGGGGTTGGGGGCCTTGTGGTTTTTTACTGATAGCTCCGCCGTATTGCAGGTTGCCCTGGCCTTTACTGTGTTCGCTATCAGTGCCGGCGCGGTGGCAACACATGCCTTTCAGTGGCAGCCGTCGGTCGCTCTTATTGTCCTGACCATACTGCCACTTGATATCATGATGCTGCTACAAGGCGGGTACCTGAATTATGCTCTGGCGGCGGTGTTGTCCTATTCCATCCTGTTTCTCTCTCTCACCGCCCTGAGGGTCTATAACGTCACTCTGACTAATATCAAGACCCGGCTGGAAGCCATTGAGAAAGGAAAGCATCTGGAGTACAGCAGTATTTTCCAGAGGAATCTGTTGTCGGATATGGCTGACGCCCTGATTACTCTGGACAATCAGGGCAGTGTGCTGCTTTCCAATACCGCCGCAGAGAGGCTGTTCGGCTATCAGGGCGCGGAACTCCAGCATCGCAAGATCAGTGAGCTGCTGACTTTGCCGGAGATTGATACCAGAGCTTCCCGGCATATCAAAACCACTGCCACTCATCACGACGGTCATCAATTTATGGTTGAGCTGGTCACAACACCAATAAAATTGAGGGATACAATCATTATTTCCTGTCTGTTACGCGATATGACAGAACGCCAGCAGTATGAGCAGATGCTCATTAATGCACGGGATGAGGCCGAGTCGGCCAACCGGGCCAAGTCTGAGTTTTTGTCGAGTATGAGCCATGAGTTACGCACCCCCCTGAACGCTATTCTGGGTTTTTCCCAGTTGCTCGAAATGAGCCTGCAGGATGAGGAAAATATCGCTTCAGTACGGCAGATTCTTGTGGCCGGAGAGCATCTGCTGGCACTGATCAATGATGTCCTGGATCTGTCCAAAATCGAGGCCGGGCATTTTGAGGTGGAGAGCGAGTCAGTCGATATCGAGCCGCTTGTCATGGAATGTATCGAGCTGACCCGCCCACTTGCTGAAAAAGGGAATATCCAAATCAGCAGCCGGTTCTCGAATGACGGGGAAACCGCATTGCAGGCCGACAGACGACGACTGAAGCAGATATTGATCAATCTGTTGTCTAATGCGATCAAATATAATCGGATCAATGGTTCGGTTACGGTCGTCTCTGAGCAGACCCGCGATAGACGGCTGCGCATCACTATTTCAGATACCGGAAAAGGCGTAGCAAAAGAGAAGCAGTCATCCATATTTCAGCCGTTTGAGCGGGCCGGAATTGACCATATTTCCGGCATTGAAGGTACGGGTATCGGTCTGGCGGTGACGCAGAAGCTGCTGGAGATGATGGACGGTGAAATTGACATGTCGAGCGTACCCGGCGAGGGAAGTTCTTTCTGGATTACGCTGCCTCTGAGCATGGCGGATGACACCGTCAGATAGTGGCATTGCCCGTTCAATCCGCATGACCGCCCCGCTGGTTTTCTGATAAAAATTCCAGAGAGATACAAGGCATTCCACCGCTGTGTCCGGGTTGTACACTTTCATGTAGAATGCCTCCCCTTTGTATCCGGGACATTCAATATATGGAACCATTTCAAGGCACTACTATCCTGTCTGTCCGCCGCGATGGTCGGGTCGCCGTCGGCGGAGACGGACAGGTCTCGGCAGGCAGTACTGTTATGAAGGGTAATGCGTGCAAGGTACGCCGCCTGTATAATGAAAAAGTGCTTGCCGGATTTGCGGGTGGCACCGCCGATGCCTTTACTTTGTTTGAACGCTTTGAGGGCAAACTGGACACCCATGGCGGGAATTTGTTAAGGGCTGCGGTCGAGCTGGCCAAGGATTGGCGAACTGATCGTATGCTGAGACGACTGGAGGCAATGCTGGCTGTCGCTGACCTTGAGGCATCTCTGGTTATTTCCGGTAATGGTGATGTCATTCAGCCCGAAAATGATATTATGGCTATCGGTTCCGGTGGCATGTTCGCTTTGTCTGCGGCTGTCGCACTGTTTGAGAATACAGAGCTGCCGGCGCGTACTATTGTGGAAAAGGGCCTGAACGTCGCCGCCGGTATTTGTGTCTATACCAACTCCAGCCTGACGATTGAGGAATTGGGATAGGTCACTATTATGGCCCCGACACCTCAAGGAATGTGTCATTATGTCTGAATTAAATCCCAAACAGATTGTCACCGAGCTCGATAAACATATTGTCGGTCAGGAGGCCGCCAAACGTGCTGTGGCTATCGCTCTGCGCAACCGCTGGCGCCGTTTGCAGCTTGATGAAGAGCTGCGTAATGAAATCACTCCCAAGAATATCCTGATGATCGGGCCTACCGGCGTCGGCAAAACAGAGATTTCCCGCCGTCTGGCAAAACTGGCAAATGCCCCATTCATCAAGGTGGAAGCAACCCGGTTCACCGAAGTTGGCTATGTCGGCAAAGAAGTTGATTCAATCATCCGTGACCTTGTCGATGTCGCAGTAAAACAGACACGCGAAAGCGCCATGGAAAATGTCAGGAAGCAGGCCGAGGCCAAAGCCGAAGAACGCATACTTGATGCCTTGCTGCCCACACCCCATGCACCGGGCTTTGATAATATCGACGACCATGGACCGAATAATACAACCCGCGAGAAGTTTCGTTCCAAGCTGCATCGCGGTGAGCTGGAGGACAGGGAGATTGAGATTGAGGTCTCCGGAACAACCATCGGCGTGGAGATCATGGCACCACCTGGCATGGAAGAGATGACCAGTCAGTTACAGGGTATGTTCCAGAATCTGTCTAATACAAAGAAGTCCAACCGGCGCCTGAAAGTCTCCAATGCCCGTCAGTTGTTGCAGGATGACGAGGCCGCCAAACTTGTCAATGAAGAGGAAATCAAGCTTCATGCACTGGAAAATGTAGAGCAGAACGGTATTGTCTTCATCGACGAAATCGACAAGGTAGCCAGACACGGCGGACAAAATGGGCCGGATGTATCCCGCGAAGGTGTACAGCGCGATCTGTTACCATTGGTTGAAGGTTGTTCTGTCAACACCAAATACGGCATAGTGAAGACTGATCATGTGTTGTTCATCGCTTCCGGCGCATTTTTGCTTTCCAAACCCTCTGACCTTATCCCCGAACTGCAGGGCCGCCTGCCCATCCGGGTCGAGTTCGATGCACTGAAAACAGAGGATTTCGTGCGAATCCTGACTGAACCGGATGCCAGCCTGACCGAGCAGTATGTTGCTCTGATGGCCACTGAGGGAGTCAATATCGAGTTTGCCGAGGATGGTGTTCGCCAGGTCGCTGAGGTAGCCTATTCCGTTAATGAAAGAATTGAAAATATCGGGGCCCGCCGCCTGCATACTGTTATGGAGCGCCTGCTTGAGGATGTTTCGTTCAAGGCATCGGATATGGAAGGAGCCCTGATTTGCATTGACAGTACATTTGTTGATCATAATTTGTCCGGGCTTTCCAGGGACGAAGATCTCAGTCGTTATATTTTATAGAGCCAGTCATTATGTCCAGCAATAGCCCTGTTCCTACCGAATTGAATTATGATGCTGCAACAAGGTTGCTCACCGTCAGTTTTGATGAAGGCAGTGTATTTGAACTGTCAGCAGAATATCTGCGCACGCATTCGCCTTCCGCAGAGGTCCAGGGCCATGGGCCAGAATCTTACAAATTACAAATCGGCAAGAGGGATATAAAAATCGAGAAAATCGAACCCGTAGGCCGCTATGCGGTCTGCATTGTGTTCGATGATGGACATGATTCCGGTATTTTTTCATGGGACTGGCTTTATAGCCTGGGCACGAATCAGAACAGTAACTGGCAGAAATATCTGGCTGCATTAAAGGCGGCCGGGCATAAGCATCCGGAGCTTTAGCAAGTTCTATTTCATGCTGTGTCAAATGGTTGATGCTACAGACAAAAAATGCTATGTCGATTTCGGCTACGAGGATGTGCCCTACGATGAAAAATCCCGGCGGGTAAAGCAGGTCTTTGATTCTGTCGCCGACAGATATGATGTAATGAACGATATCATGTCCTGTGGCCTGCATCGTCTCTGGAAGCGTTTTACTGTCAGCCTGTGCCAGCTCAAGCCGGGCAACCGCGTGCTGGATCTGGCCAGTGGTACCGGCGAT
This sequence comes from Gammaproteobacteria bacterium, assembly GCA_022825085.1. Taxonomy (GTDB): domain Bacteria; phylum Pseudomonadota; class Gammaproteobacteria; order JAJDYQ01; family JAJDYQ01; genus JAJDYQ01. The sequence goes on along the minus strand of JAJDYQ010000036.1, from coordinate 9,096 downwards.
CTGGCTGCCCGCATGTGGTCGGCAATCGGCCATAACGGCGAACTGGTCGTTGCCGATATTAATCCTGCCATGCTCAGCAATGGTCGTGACCGTCTGATTGATGAGGGCATCAGCGGCAATGTCAGATATGTACTGGCCGATGCCGAGTCATTGCCGTTCCCGGATCGCTTTTTTGATGTCATTACTATTGGCTTTGGTCTGCGCAATGTCACGGCAAAGCAAAATGCTCTGCGTTCCATGTATCACTGCCTGAAACCGGGAGGGCGCTTGCTGGTGCTGGAGTTTTCAAAACCCACTGTGCCGGGATTGAGCCGGTTATATGATTTATATTCCTTTTCTGTGCTGCCCAAAATGGGCCGGACTATCGCCGGCGATGAAGAGAGTTATCGCTATCTGGCAGAATCTATCCGACGACACCCGGATCAGGAGACACTGAAGTGCATGATGCAGGAAGCCGGCTTTGAGAGCTGTCAGTTCTATAATCTGGCAGGCGGCATCGTCGCCGTACATCGGGGTTACCGGTTTTGAAACTGCCCGGCGTTATCCTCGCTGGTATTGAAGCCACTTTTAATCGTTTGCTTATGGAGCAACCCGACCTGATCTGTCCCGCTCTGGATGGTCGGTGTATCTGCCTTAACCTGACCGGTGTCGATCTGGCATTGTTCTTCCGGTTCACTGCTGACCACGTTATTTTGCTGGATGAATTCGAGCAGTGTGCTGATGCCACTATATCCGGCACACCACTGGCCCTGGCCAGTGCAGGTTCCGGCAACAATACTCGCGATCTCCGATTCGACGGCGATCTGCAGGCCGCTCGGGCATTCGGAGATTTACTGCAGGGCATTGATCTTGACTGGGAGGAATGGTTATCCCGCTATACCGGGGATGCCATCGCTTTTCATATCGGTGAAACAATTCGTTATTGCCGACAGTGGGGGGGACAAGCCAAACAGGCTTTTGCCGAAGACCTGAGAGATTATCTACAGACCGAGACTCGACAGCTGCCTGTCAGGGATGAAGTTGAGCAGTTTGTCCGTGGTGTCGATGAGCTGCGGGCGGATGTCGAACGCTTTGCAATGCGTGTACAACGATTACATCACCGGATTGGTAGCGATGGATTATAAACCGGTGACGGATATAGACCTGACACAGGGGCCTGATATTCAAGACCTTTCTGAAAAGAGTCGCATCATAAAACTCCCGCCTGAATGGACCGAGGCTGACACCGTATGCTCGGCCTGAGACAGTTTTTTCGTCTGGTTTTCATTAATCGTATTCTGGTTCGGCACGGTCTGGATGAGATTGTGCTGGAGACGCATATCCTCAGGCCCTTACACTTTCTTGTCCATGCTGCGCCCTGGAATTGGTTCTCTCACCACAAGGAGACCCTCGGCAAGCGAATTCGCAGGGCACTCGAAGATCTTGGGCCGATCTTTATCAAGTTCGGGCAGATGCTTTCCACTCGTCGGGATCTGTTACCTTCCGGCATTGCCGAGGAGCTGGCATTGTTGCAGGACAGGGTACCTCCGTTTCCAGGCAATCAGGCACGGGCCATTATCGAGAGCAGCCTGAAGCAGCCGATTGACCAGTTATTCGATGAGTTCAGCGAGGTACCTCTGGCTTCGGCTTCTATCGCTCAGGTACATACGGCCCGGCTGAAAGATGGTCGTGAGGTAGTCATCAAGGTATTACGGCCCGATGTTGAGCGCTGGATCAGGCATGATCTGAGCATCCTTTATACCATTGCCAGACTGGCCAACCGTTATTGGAGCGAGGGTAAACGCCTGCGGCCCATCGAGGTCGTGCAGGAGTATGAAAAAACCCTGATGGATGAGCTTGATCTGATGCGAGAAGCCGCCAACGCTGCACAATTAAAGCGTAATTTTGAGGGTTCAGATTTACTTTATGTGCCGGAGGTGTATTGGGATTTCTGCCGCAGGGATGTGATGGTCATGGAGCGGATTCGTGGTGTGCCTATAGGCGACATGGATGCCCTGCGCACCGCCGGCGTCAATTTCCGTGAACTTTCTGAACGTGGTGTGGAAATTTTTTTCTCACAAGTGTTTTCCCATAATTTTTTTCATGCAGACATGCATCCGGGCAATATCTTTGTCGATGTCAGGGATCCGGAAAAGCCGCGCTATATGGCCGTGGATTTCGGCATTATGGGCAGCCTGTCACTTTCTGATAAACGTTATCTGGCCGAGAATTTTATCGCTTTCTTTGAGCGTGACTATTTCCGTGTGGCACAACTGCATGTGGATTCACGCTGGGTGCCGGAGGATACCCGTGTCGATGAGTTCGAGGCCGCAATACGTACTGTCTGTGAGCCCATTTTTGAAAAGCCGCTAAAAGATATTTCCTTCGGTCAGTTGTTATTGCGTCTGTTTCAAACTGCCCGCCGCTTCAATATGGAAATACAGCCACAATTGGTGCTGTTACAAAAAACCCTGTTAAATATAGAGGGCCTGGGACGGACATTATATGACGAGCTGGATTTGTGGGTTACCGCCAAACCTTTTCTGGAAAGCTGGATGCGAGATCAGGTCGGATATCGTGCCCTGATAAGGCAACTCAGACATGACCTGCCGTTGTGGGGAGAGAAGCTTCCGCAACTGCCCCTGCTGGCCCATGAGTTTCTAAAACAGGCCAATGAAGGGAAGCTGAAAACTGACCGACACGATGAGGCTCTGCAGGAGATTAAAAGTCATATTGCTGCAAACGGCAACAGACGCAGCAGAGCTATTGCCGGTAGCAGCCTGTTCATCGGTGCCGCTATTCTGCCGGCAACAACATCACTGGCACCATGGATCCCGGCCCTTGTCGGTATCGCCGGGATAGGGCTGCTGGTCAGCAGCCTCTTCAGAGACAGTTGAACCGCCGAGGCAAATATGCTCCAATGGTTCATCGACAATCATCTGCTTTTAGACACATGAAAAAATTGATTCTACTTTTCATCTCACACGGGGCCGTTTTCTCATTGGGCTTCGCTGTCGGAATCTATACACTGCCCATTTTGATCGCACCAAAGGGGCCCGATCAGGCCGAGGTCAGCAGGAGCGCCCAGGGAGCAAGCTATACCACGACATTCAGGCGAGATCTGAAAGGCAGCGATCCCTTTCATTGGGGAGATGGCTCTCTATCCATCGGTCAGGACACCATTTCATTTATGGGCAAGCTGGCACCCGGCCCTGATTACAAGTTGTATCTCGCACCAAAGTATGTCGAGGACGCGGAACAATTCAAGGCAATAAAAAGTCGGTCTGCACAGGTCGGTGATGTGAAAACATTTGAAAATTTTGTTGTGGAGATGCCGGACAATATCGACCCGGATGATTACACCACCGCCGTAGTCTGGTGCGAAACTTTCAGCCAGTTCATTACAGCAGGGGCTTACCGATAGCCCGCATCCGGTACCGCTGCTGCCATACCCGTGCATCGGCTGCAACGGGCTGGGACCGGCGTCCTCCTGTGTATTATTCTGTCGGACTTTCACCACAAGGATGAATGTGAAAGATCGGCTTATTGAATTGTTGAGTGCAGCGGTCAACCAGCTCAGGGAACAGGGCATCCTGGACATTGACCATATCCCTCCTCTGAAAGTGGAGCGCTCCCGCGATCCATCTCATGGCGATCTGGCCAGCAATATCGCACTTGTACTGGCCCGGTCTGCCAATATGAGTCCGCTCGATCTGGCACACAGGATTGTCGATTCCATGCCTGGTGTTGACTGGCTGGAAAAAACAGAAATTGCAGGGCCGGGATTTATTAACTTCTTTCTGAAGTCCGGTCCGGTCAGCAGTATCATCAATCAGATCCTGGAGCAGGGCGATACCTTTGGATGCAATGAGTCAGGCAGAGGCACCAGGGTTCTAATCGAGTTTGTTTCGGCCAATCCGACCGGGCCTTTGCATATCGGTCATGGCCGGGGAGCTGCCTATGGAGCTTCTTTGTCCAGCCTGCTGCAGGCCAACGGTTATTCGGTACACAATGAATATTATGTGAATGACTCCGGACGGCAGATGGATATACTCGCGGTCAGTGTCTGGCTACGCTACCTTGAGCTGGCCGGTGTACAACTGCCCTTTCCAGCAAGCGGCTATCAGGGTGATTATGTCTGGGATATAGGCGCGACCCTGCATCGGGAAAATGGCGATGCGTTCCGTCATCCGGCTGAATCTGTTACTGCCGACCTGCCCACTGATGGGCCGGGCGATGATGGGGAGTTATACATTGATGCACTGATCAGCCGTTGTCGGTCTCTGCTCGGCGAAGAACACTACCGGCTGGTACACCAACAGGGACTGACGGAAGTCACCGCCAATATCGCACGCGACCTGCATGAGTTCGGTGTGCAGTATGATGAGTGGTTTGCGGAGTCTTCTCTCATGGAGAACCACTCCATTCAGGGGGTGATTAACCAATTACTGGAGTCCGGCAATATTGAAGAACGCGATGGTGCATTGTGGTTCAAGTCTTCCACCTATGGCGATGAAAAAGACCGCGTCGTGCAACGCCATAACGGGCTGCATACCTATTTCGCCTCGGATATCGCTTACCACATCAATAAACTGGAGCGTGGCTATGATCGCCTGATCAATATCTGGGGAGCCGACCATCATGGCTATATCGCCCGTGTCAAGGCTGCCATGACGGCACTGGGTGCCAAACCGGATCAGCTAGAGGTGATGCTCGTGCAGTTCGCCTGTCTTTATGAAGGCGGTGAGCAGGTCAGAATGTCAACCCGCTCCGGTCATTTCGTCACCTTGCGTGAGCTGCGCCAAAATGCCGGCAATGATGCTACCCGTTTTTTCTATGTCATGCGCCGACCAGACCAGCATCTGGATTTTGATATTGATCTGGCAAAATCCCGATCTAACAAGAATCCAGTATATTACATCCAGTATGCTCATGCCCGCGTCAGCAGTGTATTCCGTGAACTGAAGGAGCGTGGCCTGCATTGGAATATGGAACAGGGCCTGAATAATCTGGAATGTCTTGCCGAGGAGCAGGAGCAGGAGCTAATCCGGGTCATGTGCAATTATGCAGAGCTGATCGCCAACGCAGGAAGCCGGCATGAACCACATCAGATTACTTATTATCTGCGTGAACTCGCCCAGGCTTTGCATTCCTGTTATAACGCCCACCAGTTTATAGTTGATGATGAACGCCTGCGTAATGCCCGCCTCTGTCTGATCAGGGCAGCACAGCAGATCATCCGCAACGGCCTGCGCATTATCGGCGTCAGTGCCCCGGATGCAATGCACCGCGACTGACATAGCCATCTCGAATGCCCGCTCCAAAGAAAGTCAGACTGCCCGAACATAACCGGCAATGCGGATTCTGCTGGAAGAGTGGATTATCAGGAGTTATCGTGGGCATACTCGGCTGCTGGCTGGTTATGAGTGGCACGATTATCCCGGAAAACCTGACCGGCAACCCCGACAGCGATACCACCCTGACAGAAGCGAAAGTGAATACGCCGGAAGAAGATGTCCTGGAAAGTCTTCCCATTGAATTTTACAAACTGCTGCCCAGCCGTGAGGAGCGCGTGGAGCCGCATACTATCAGTCAACAGATTCGTGAAGGTTCGGCAGGCACCACAACCGACAAGGCAAAACCATACCGGCTGCAAGCCGGCTCTTTCCGCAAGCCGGAGGATGCCGAGCGGCGACGTGCCAGCATTTCAATCCTTGGCCTGGAGGCCGGAATTGAAAAAGTTACTCATGGAAACAAGACTTGGCATCGCGTCATGCTGGGGCCTTTTGAGTCACTCAGACACCTTGAGGCAACACGCCATCGCTTGAACAGCAATGATATTGAAAGTATTGTCCTGAGACTTAAATGAAGGTCTTGATTAGGCCTGTCGCGCCTCTATAATCCAGCGCGTCCGGTATTGTAAAGGTGCAACCCATGATGAGAGTTGGTTTATTTCTGGCTACAAACATCGCTGTCATGTTTATCCTGAGCATCACGTTCAGCTTATTGGGGATAGGCGGCCTGTTGCAGGAAAATGGTGTTGATCTTGATCTCTATGCCCTTCTGATCCATTCCGCCGTGATTGGCTTTTCCGGTTCCCTGATCTCGCTGTTGATATCAAAGTGGTCCGTCAAGCGGAGCATGGGAGTGCAGGTCATTGATGATCCGGCCAATGACACCGAACGCTGGCTCAAGGAAACCGTGCGCCAGCAGGCTGAACGAGCCGGCATCGGAATGCCGGAGGTCGGGATTTTTAATCACCCCTCGCCCAACGCCTTTGCCACCGGCTGGAATAAAAACAATGCCCTGGTCGCCGTCAGTACCGGCCTCATGGAACACATGAACCGTGATGAGGTCGAAGCCGTACTCGGACACGAAGTCAGTCACGCCGCAAACGGCGATATGGTCACGCTGGCACTGGTGCAGGGTGTGGTCAATACCTTTGTCGTTTTTCTGTCACGGGTTATTGGCTTTATTATTGACCGGGTCGTCTTCAAGGTACAGCGCGGGCATGGACCGGCCTTCTGGATCGTGTCCATGCTGGCACAGTTTATACTCGGCATTCTCGCCTCGACCATTGTCATGTGGTTCTCCCGCCGACGTGAATTCCGTGCCGATGAAGGCAGCGCCCAACTGGCCGGCCGGTACAAAATGATTGCTGCTCTGAAACGTTTGCAGGCTGCACATGATTCGCCACCCCTGCCGGATGAAATGGCCGCATTCGCGATTAATGCCGGTAAGGTACAGGCCATGTTTTCCAGCCACCCGCCATTGCAGGACCGAATTGCTGCCCTTGAGGCATTGACAGACAAACCAACTGTTTATTGATCTGTATATCACCATGGAGAAAGACATGTCAGAAGCTGCTATTGCCCAAAAAGAACCCTATGAAGTCGAACTGGAACCCGGTACTTACTGGTGGTGCGCCTGCGGGCGTTCAAAGAGTCAGCCATTTTGTGATGGCTCTCACTCTGGAACCGATTTTTCACCGGTTGAAATCAAAGTAACGAAGAAAGAGACCTTCTGGTTGTGCGGCTGCAAGGCTACCGCCGATGCTCCACATTGCGACGGTGCCCATAATAAATTGTAGGCCATCACTGCATTGGTTGTATCCGTACAGATAACGGATCGGCTATTGATTAGGGAAGGTGAAATTCAATGGCTTCCTTAACCAGCCGCAAGACCTCCTCTTTGATTTCTCCAACGGCGATACATCCCGGAAGATCGGGAGCGTAAGCCCCATAACTGGTCTCGCCCTGTTCAATAACTACGGTAAGTTTCACGATCAAACTCCTTCATTTTTCACTTAAGGCCGGCTTGCTTTACTGAACTATACAGAACTCAATAGGTATCTCTAGGGTCAACTTTTCAGAAACTGTCGCCTTTACTTTCATAAACAGTAGCCGGCTTTGCTTATTCCTATCGGCCCAGAGAAAAATGGAAATGCAATTGATTGCAGGGGGTTTAAGAACATTGGCGATGGCTGCATGCCTGATTGCTGCCAGATAAGGATTATCTGTGTTGGAGTGAGTCTAAAACCAATCTCAGCCCTGGGCTGATTATCAGCATTATTGTGTATTATGGCTGCCATGATCGCATTAAGCCTGAGGAACTCCATATCTCAGGCTAAGTACTGAAAGTATAACAGCCTTGTTTTTTCTCCATGCATGTTGAGCCGGCACAAAGACTTGACAAGATCATATTGACCATCCAGAATTTGGCTATTGCTCTGATAATGAAGATTGCTGGAACCAGAAGCCGGCAATAGGAGAGAATTTAAGATAATGATTGATCAAACTGCAGATGGCAAAAAAACCGAAGAAGTCGAAGGGCTCGATGACGGAAGGGATATTTCCGGCGAATATCCGATTGATACCGTTTTGATCCGAAATGAGTCTCGTACCGTGCATGATGTTTTGCGTCGTATAGAGCAAGGAAAGTTTAAAATGGATCCAGACTTCCAACGAGACTTTATCTGGAAAGATGAGAAGCAATGTAGGCTTGTTGAGTCGGTCATGATGAGGATACCATTGCCTGTGTTTTATCTGGCTGAAAGTGATAATGGCGAGATGGTAGTGGTTGATGGATTGCAGCGTTTGTCCACATTTCAACGATTCGCCAATAATGAATTACGCCTCAAATTGCCTCGACAATCTGCATTAGACAGTAAATACTTTAGAGATCTACCAGCAAAGCTTCAAAATCGTCTGGAAGATTGTAATTTAATTTTGTATATTATTGATTCAAAAGTGCCCACACAGGCATTGCTTGATATTTTCGAACGAGTCAACGGAGGAGAGCCGTTGACCAGACAACAAATGCGGAATAGCCTATTCTGCGGCCCAGCTACTCTTTTTCTTAAAGATGAGGCAAATAGTGATGTATTTAAAAAAGCAACAACGGGAACTGTCGATAAGAAGAAAATGAGAGATCGTGAGCTTATTAATCGATTTTGTGCATTTAAAATTTTTGATCTCCAAGAATATAAGGGAGATATGGATGACTTCCTTGCCGCGGCTCTCAAAAAAATGAACGAAATGAATGAACGGGATTTGATAGCTCTATCGATTAAATTCAGATTAAGCATGAAAAATAATTGGAATGTTTTTGAAAAATACTCTTTTAGAAAGCACTGGTCTCAAAATGAGAGTAGAAGAAACATGATAAATGCATCCTTATGGGATGTGATGTCTGTCGGATTGAGCAGATATGATGAGTCTATGGTTGATAGAAAGAAATCAGAATTGCAAAATAAGTTTTACAGTCTCATGGATTCTCAAAGCTTTATTGAAGCAATCACATTGGGCACAGGTGAAGTGAGGAGAGTGAAGCAACGATTTGATATGGTAAATACTACTCTGAAGGAAATTTTTCATGATTAATCAAGTTGAACTAAAAAATTTCAAGTGCTTTGATGTTGTAAAGCTGCCACTTGCAAATCTGACGATCCTCTCAGGCTGTAACGCATCTGGTAAATCTTCCTTTCTTCAAGCAATGGTACTTTTACATCAATCAATTAGCGAAAATGAGTGGGCATCAAGGCTGACGTTGAATGGTGAAATCATTCGATTGGGAACCGTTTTGGATGTCGTTAATAAAATACATGGGCGCCAGGAA